>PLEA01000264.1 GCA_003136335.1 Acidobacteriaceae bacterium
TTCAATTATCGCTCGCCATACTGACAAGAAATTTGTAGGATTCAATGCTGATTGGGTCAGATTTTGCGGTAAACGTCGATTCGGCTACAATTGGACGAGGCTAAAATGTAATGCTGACTGGAGGCACGCTTGGCTCGTGACGGCCGAAAAAGCGTGAGGCTCTCATTGATACTCCCGGTGGTATTGCTTTTTGTCTCTACCCTCGCCATGGCCCAACAAGGCACTGCCAATTCCGGATCGTGGTCCGGCGTCATCATAAATAGCAATTGCAGCCCGGACGAAGCTTTCGCCGAGGCAGCCAAGTGCACTGAGAAGGGTGTGCCGGGCGCAACACTCTCCTTGTACGACGATACTACCAGGCAGATATTCATCCTCGATCCACAGGACCAGGCCATTGGTCATCTCGGCGACAGCGTCACCGTCAGTGGCACCGTTGAGGGCAATATTCTCCACGTCGCCTCCTTCAAGACGCTCACTGGCATTGGACTCGCAGTGGGGCGGAAGGCGCCCGCTTTCACGGCGCGCGACCAGTTTGGCCAGGAGCAGAGCCTGGATACGCTGAAAGGACCAAACGGCACCGTTCTTCTGTTTTTCCGCTCGGCCGACTGGTGACCCTACTGCAAAGGGCAGCTGGTCGAGCTGCAAAACGCAAAAGCACGATTTGAAAAGCAAGGGATCAAACTGGCGGCAATCAGCTATGACAGCGAGGAAATACTGAAGTATTTCGCCGACCGTCGCAAGATCGAGTTTCCTTTGCTCGCCGATCCGGATTCTAAAGCTATTCGGGCCTATGAGGTTTTGAATACCGAGGGGACCGGACAATTCAAGGGCATGGCCCGCCCGGGGTATTTCTTCATCGATACCAAAGGCACTATTCGAGAGAAGTTCTTCGAAGTGAAGTACCGGGAACGATTTTCCGGAAACAACGTTATTGGCAGGCTTTTCCCGGCGTTGGGTGACGAAGTGACAGACAATGTCAAAGGCTCGCATCTTAGCCTGGCTGGCGCACAATCCGATCGAACCGGCTTTCCGGGAGGTCGTATTACCTTGACCGCCGAAGTGCAGCTTCCACCGGACGTACATGTCTACGCCCCAGGGGTACAGGGATATAAGTCAATCGCCCTCGTGATGGACCCTACGCCGGGGATGGAGTTCACCCCGGTGAATTATCCACGCGCAAAGGTTCTCTACCTTTCGGCGATAAAGGAACGCGTACCTGTATTCGAGGGGAAATTCCTCATTACTGAGGATCTGAAAGTAAGCTCCACTGCGGAGTTCAGCAATTCGCTTGGGACGGACGGAAAAACCTTCACGATTACAGGAAAGCTCGCCTATCAGGCCTGCGATAGCAAGATTTGCTTTTTACCCACGTCGGTGCCGGTTCGATGGCAACTACAAGTTTTGCCTCTCGATCGGCAGCGAGCTCCCGACGATATTCGGCATAAGTAGAGCGTCGACCTTTGTTTCGACCTGAACAAAACAGGAGGCAGCCGTGTCGGAAGTCGCATACGTTTCCAAAGTTCGCATTGACCGAAAGATCGGCCCACTACGCATTGCTTATCTGCCGGGTGAATCGCAGCCCGTTATATTCAGCGTCCATGGTGCGATTGCCCAGCATTACAAGGTCGATCCCGCCAAGCTCACGGAATCCCACGCGTCCACCATTGACTACGTTATAGCGGCTACAGCTGGTTGAATGCTCGGCACTTTTGGGGGCGCGCTGGAAGCGCGTCACATTGATGCGAGCAACGGGAAGCTCGTCGCGGAAGTAACGGGTGAGGTGGAAGTAGAGGAAGGTGTTCTGGTGATCCGCCGCATCCACGTCGCCATGCAACTGGTGGCTTCTGAGGAGTCCCGCGATACCGTGGAGCGCGTGCATGGAATCTACGCGATGCGCTGTCCCCTATATCGCACTCTATATAAAGCGATCCAACTCTCATCCTCGTACACCTTGGTCTCTCCGCGAGCAGCCGACAGCTAGTCGAGCACCTGTAAAACGTGGTTCTTCAGGAGGCGTCAGAATGGGCGCTGTCAACGTGACACCCCAAATCGTGATTGCGCGTCCATTGACGAGGTAGCAGTCTACTCCGCAAACCCGGACAACGCCCCGGCGTGGTGTGTGAACATCAAGTCAGTCGAATGGAAGACTCCACCGCCTCTGACTCTGGGTTCGAGTGTCGCCTTTGTTGCGCACTTTCTAGGGCGACGCCTCGCTTACATTTATGAGTTGAAGAAAAGAGTGCGCGGGTTGTGGGGGTCGATCAGTCCTGCTTGAACGCTGGTCTTGGAAAAAACAGCCATCTGCGACTCGACAGGGATATGGAGAGCGTCGAGCGCAGAGCGCAGGTAGCCCCGCTCTTCTACACGCTCGCGCGGGCGCCCGTCGAGAAGCCACAATTCACGCGCCGCGACGAATGCCTACAGTGCCACAATTCCAACAATGCGATGGGTGTTCCGGGCATGTTGGTGCGCAGCCAATTCACGGCGTCTAATGGAGAGGCGATGCGATGGCTCGG
>PLEA01000593.1 GCA_003136335.1 Acidobacteriaceae bacterium
GGAACGACGAACGTCTTGAGCAAGGGAATTGCGGATGGCAAGCACAATCTGGATGAACTGGACCGCAAACTGGCGGATTTCGAGAAGCAGTACGTAGGACAGCTTCCGGGAGACGAAGAGAATAACCTGAAAATTTTGACGGGGCTGAGCTCGCAGCTGGACGCGGACACGCAGAGGCTCAACGTTGCGCAGCAGGATAAGGCGTACACCGAATCGGTGCTGGCGCAGCAGTTGGCAACGTGGAAATCCTCGCAATCGTCGACCAATCCCGACACACTCCAAAAACAGTTGTCCGACCTGCAGTCGCAATTGCTGAGTTTGCAGGCTCGCTATACCGGCGACCATCCCGATGTAATCAAAACCAAAGCCGACATCGCCGAAGTGAAAAAGAAATTGGCGGAGATCAATAACGCTTCATCGGATGCCCCCGACACCGCCAGTAGCAAGGCTTCGGCCATGGAGCCCGCCGAGATTCGGCAGTTGCGGATGCAGATCCACCAGAACGAAGACGAGATTGCGGCGTATTCGCGGGAGGAGAAGAAGATTCAGCAACAGATCGGGGTGTACCAGGGCCGAGTGTCGCTGAGCCCGGCGGTTGAAGAACAGTACAAGGGACTGACTCGTGACTACGAAAATGCCCAGAAGAACTATCAAGACTTGCTGGCCAATAAGAACAAGGCTGATTTGACGGTCAACATGACGAACCAATCCCAAGGGGAGCAGATGATTATCCTGAACCCCGCAAACCTGCCGGATTCTCCCAGTTTTCCGAACCGCTGGATGTTTGCTGGTAGCGGTCTGGCCGCCGGACTCGCATTGGGAATCGGACTGGCGTTGTGGCTGGAATTGCGCGACCAATCCATTCGTACCGAGGCGGATGCCGAGGCCGCTCTGGAGTTGCCCTTGTTGGCGGCGGTTCCCTGGGTTGGCCCGGTGGCTGCGGAAAACGGGAATCACAAGCTCAAGTTCTGGAGTCGGAAAAAGAGTCCGGATGAACAGAAGGAAACGGTTGGAGTTTAAGCCAGGCAGAATCCAGGAACGACTATGTACAAAGAGTTCTACGGACTACGCGCGAACCCGTTCAATGTCAACCCCGATCCGCGTTACCTTTTTCTGACGCGGCACACGGAAGAGGCGCTGGCATGCCTGACTTATGGAATCCAAAGCCGCAAAGGCTTTGTGCTGCTCACCGGAGAGGTGGGCACGGGCAAGACCACGCTCGTCAACAAACTGCTGGAGTGGCTGCGTCTGCAGCAGGTGGCGACGGCCTTCATCTTCAACTCGCGGCTGAATGTGCCGCAGTTCCTGGATTACATGATGGCGGACTTCGGCATTCCGTGCGATTCGAAGTTGAAGAGCCAGATATTGTTGCGCCTTTACAACTGGCTGCTCGATCGCTACCGCGCGGGCGAGACGGCGGTGCTTATCGTCGATGAAGCGCAAAACCTCAGCGATGAAGTTCTGGAAGAGATTCGCATGTTGACCAACCTGGAGACGTTCACGGAGAAGCTGCTGCAGATCGTTCTGGTGGGTCAGCCGGAACTGGAACAGAAGCTGAAGCAGCCGCAGTTGCGTCAATTGCGGCAACGTCTCACGCTGCGAGCGAAGACTTATGCGCTCACCCTCGACGAGACCAAGGCGTACGTGCAGCAGCGCTTGCGCATCGCGGGCTCGAATGGACAGCAGATTTTCGAACCCGAGGCCGTGATGGCCATCCACCGCTATGCATCCGGAATTCCGCGCGTGATTAACCTGTTGTGCGAGCACTGCCTGGTGAGTTCGTTCGTGGATCAGCAGAAGATGATCGGGCCCGCGGTGGTTGACGGGGTAGCCCGGGATTTCGATTTAGGCGACAACACGACCTCCGGCGCTCTAGCCACGGCGACGGCGCCGAATGGGAGTCCGGACAAGGACAAGTTTGATTTGGTGGATGCGTTGCGATCGCTGGCCACACTAGCGGATCGCTTGCGCGAGGAAGAGAAGGACCTGCCCGAGGAGAGGAAACTATGAGCCGAATTCATGAAGCATTAAAAAAAGCCGAACAGGAGCGTGCGGTGACTCAGGGAAACTCGCTGCCGCCCGGCTTCGCGACGACGCCGGTAGCCGATCCTCCGGTATTCGACGACACGCCGGCAGCGACGGTGGCTGCGGCTGCGCCGACTCGCCCGGGAATGCCCGCCTTCGCCAGCCCGTTCGGTATCGATACTCTGCTGGCCCGCTGTCCGCAGCTGGAATGGAAGCCGGATCCGGCCACCATGCTGTTCCTGCATGGCGACGATAGCGCGCGCGGCACTGAGGAATTCCGCACCCTGCGTTCGCGCCTGTATCACCTGCGCGAGAAGATGCCATTGAAGAAGCTTCTGGTCACCAGTGCGCTGCCCAGGGAAGGCAAATCGTTCACGTCGTCCAACCTGGCGCAGGTGGTGGTGCGGCAGCATGGGCGGCGGGCGCTGCTCATCGATGCCGATCTGCGCGCGCCCCGTCTCCACCTCATGCTGGGAACAACCTCCGATCCGGGACTTTCCGACTACCTGCTGGGAAAGAGCGACGAGTTTTCCATCATGCAGCGGGGACCGCTGGAGAATCTTTTCTTCATTCCGAGCGGTACAGGAGCGGCGGATCCGGCTGAACTGATCGGCAACGGACGGCTGAAGATGTTGCTGCAAAGGGTGGAGCCGTTATTTGACTGGATCATCATCGATTCGCCTCCGGCCGTCCCGGTTTCCGATGCAAGCGTGCTAGCCAAGGCGTGTGACGGAGTCTTGATGGTGGTGCGCTCGAACTCGACGCCGGTGGATCTCGCCCGCAAGGCGCGCCAGGAGTTCCCGGACGAGGCATTGGTAGGGATGGTATTGAACGGCACGAGCGAGGATGCAATGCCTTACGCGCGCTACTACTATGAGTCGTACCAGAAGAAGGCAGCCGCAACCAAGGTCTAGGAGAAGTCAGAGATGATTCGGCTCTTTAACGTCTATTACCCGGTAAGAACGCTGGTGCTTCTGATCGTAGAGGCCTTGGTGGTGGGGCTTTCTTTTCTCCTGACGATGTGGTGGCAGAATCAAGAGACGAGCTGGATTCTGCTCAACGTTGAAGGCGGGTATTTGAAGATCGTCTGCGTCACGGCGATCGTGTTGATGCTTTCTCACGGGTTAGACCTGTACGATTCCTCCAGCACAGGGGAAAAGTGGGATCAGATCTTTCGCCTCTTTACGGTGCTGGGCCTGGTCGCATTTTCTCTGGCTGCGGTCGACCTCGGGTATGGCCATTTCCTGCCGGGTCGTGTCTTTCTTCCCGGCGCCAAGTGGGGATTGCTGGTTTTAACGGTAATGCTTCTCGGCTGGCGGGGCGCGTATGCCTGGATTGTGCAGCAGCCCTATTTTCGCGAGAAGGTGTACGTACTGGGCACGGGAGATCGGGCGCTACGGCTGCTGAACGGGCTGCGGCAACGCACGGAACTCGGCATCGAGGTCGTGGGATGGACCGGAAATATCAAGGGCGCACTGACGCGCGAGAGCGTGGCGACGCATCTGGTCGGCCTGGCGCGGGAGAACGGAGTGCACCGAGTAATCGTCGCAATGCCGGACCGGCGAGGCACGCTTCCCGTGGAGGAGTTACTGGAACTCCGGCTGAACGGCGTGAAGGTGGAAGAGGCGACCTCGTGGCTGGAAAAAATTTCAGGAAGAATCGAAGTGGAGCAGCTGTATGCCAGTTGGATGATTTTCGCCGAAGGCTTCCGCTTCAGCGCTTTCTTCCGAGTGGTGCGCCGGCTGCTGAATTTTTCGCTGGCCCTGGTTGGGCTTGTTCTTTCGCTTCCGCTGCTGCCTTTCATTGTGCTGGCGGTGAAACTGGACTCTCCGGGTCCGGTACTGTATCGGCAGAAACGCGTAGGCCGGCGCGGTAAGACATTTTATTGCTACAAATTCCGCACCATGCGTCAGGATGCGGAGGCGGACACGGGCGCGACTTGGGCCTCGGATGACGATCCTCGCATTACCCGGGTAGGCAAGCTTCTGCGGGCGGCGAGGCTCGATGAGATTCCTCAGTTGTGGTGCGTGCTGAGGGGCGACATGCATTTCGTGGGGCCGCGTCCGGAACGGCCGGAATTTGTGGAGTGGCTCAGCAAGGAGATTCCGTATTACGGCGTGCGCCACGCGGTGCGGCCGGGAATCACTGGCTGGGCGCAGGTGCAGTACAAATACGGCAACACGCTGGAAGATGCGCGCGAGAAGCTGCAGTACGACCTGTTCTATATCAAGAACGCTTCCGTGGGTCTCGATCTGTTGATCCTTTTCCAGACCATCAAGATTGTCCTGCTGGGCCGGGGGGCAAAATGACGTGGGTGTTCTGGCTGGCGGCGGTAGTGATCGCATATGCCTACGCGGGTTACTTAGGTTGGTTGTGGCTGCGTGCGCAGTGGCGTCCTTGGCCGGTTAGGCGCGGCCGCGTGGAACCGTTGGTTTCAGTAGTGATGGTGGTGCGCAACGAAGAAGTCGCGCTGGCGCAGAAGCTGCGCAACCTGCTGGAACTGGATTATCCGGGGCAGAAGTTTCAGATCGTTGTGGTTTCGGATGGCTCGACGGACGGGACGGAATCAATTTTGCGCGAGCAGGCCCGCAATCCGCAGGTGCATGTGATGCTCAACCAATTGGCTGGCGGTAAGGCGTCGGGGCTGAATTCCGCTCTCAGCGTGGCGCAGGGAGACGTTGTCGTATTTACAGACGCGCGACAGGAGATCGAAGCAGGCGCAATCCGCCTGCTGATGCAGAACTTTGCGGATCCGGAAGTCGGCGCGGTCAGCGGGGAACTCATGCTGGGCGATCCTGCAAATGGCGAGACCGGACGCGGCATGGGACTGTACTGGCGGATCGAGAAACGAGTACGCGAACTGGAAGCGGCCGCGGGGTCGGTTGTGGGCGCGACAGGCGCGCTCTACGCGGTGAGACGAGAACTGGTGGTCGAGGTTCCGCCGGACACGATTCTCGACGATGTATTCATTCCCATGAATGTTGCCCGGCAGCGATTTCGGGTGGTCTTCGACGGGCGGGCCAGAGCCTGGGATCGCCCGGACTTGGGGACGCAGCGCGAATTTCATCGAAAGGTGCGCACCTTGACCGGCAACTACCAACTGCTGCAGCTGGCGCCGTGGTTGTTGCGGAAAGAAAATCCTCTACGCTTCGAATTCATAAGTCACAAGTTGATACGGCTCGTGGTTCCGTTTGCATTGATGGCGGCGCTGGCCGCGGCATGGTTTCTGCCCGGCCCGTTCTACCGCGCAGCCTTCTGGACACAGCTGGCGTTCTATGGGTTGAGCTTGCTGGGATGGACCAGGTGGAATCTTGGTCCAGTGTCGCGACTCAGCGACGCGGCATACACGTTTGTGGCGCTGAACACGGCTGCGGTGCTGGCGTTTGCGAACTTTGTCACGGGACGCAAGACGATCTGGATGCCACCGGTGCTGCACAGGGAGATAAAGGCCTGATGCGATCAAGGCAACGAGTTTTTCGGCAGGACAGGCGCGGAGACGTTCGTGAGGAGAGGAATTATGGCGGTTCTTGAGAAGGATGTGCCGGCCGCCACATTGGAGCCGCGGTTCGCGCTGAAAGGCGAGCCGCTGGCAGGCGCGTTCTTCTGGCTGAGTAGTTTTTACTTCGCTTATTGTGCCCGTCCAGAAGACTGGATTCCCGGACTCACATATGTCCCTCTGGCAAAGATTTCAGGCGTCTTCGCGGTGCTCGCGCTAGTGATGAGTGCGGGAAGATCCAAACGCCGGTTCCGCGACTTACCCAGGGAGGCGATTTATTTTCTTGCCATCATCTGTCTGCTTTTTGTTTCCGCCGCGTTGTCCCCGGTTTGGAAAGGTGGTGCTTTTTTCGGAACACTGGATTTCGCCAAGGCTTTCGTCGCATGGGTGCTGACTTTCCTGGTGATCACCAGTTTCGCGAGATTGCGGCGAATCATTTTCATACAGTCGGCATCGGTCGCGGTGATCACCGTGGTGTCCGTTCTCAAAGGACGGTCCCATCCCCGGCTGGAGGGTGTGATTGGAGGAATCTATTCCAACCCCAATGACCTGGCATTCGCGATTGTGCTTTGCCTGCCCTTCTGCTTCGCTTTTCTGCTGAGTACACGTAGCATTCCGCGCAAAATTGCATGGGCAGCGTCCATGCTGGTGATGTGCGCGGCCTTGTTTATGACTGCCTCGCGCGGCGGATTTATCGATCTTCTGGTCACGGGTGCGGTTTGCTTGTGGATTTTTGGCGTCAAGGGGAAGCGGTTCCACCTGATTGCGGCGGCCGCGGTAGTGGTACTAGTGGTTGGACTGGCCGGTGGAGCAAAGCTGAAAGATCGCTTCCATGCCATAAACGCAAAGAACGTCAATAGCGATCTGGAAGAGAGCGCCCGGGACTCTTACGCAGAACGCCGGCAGTTAATAATCCAGAGCCTGCAGGGGGTTGTGCACTATCCCATTGGGATGGGAGTGGGCAACTTCACCGTTTATTCTGGCTCGTGGCGAGAAGTTCACGTCGCCTATCTGCAAATCGCAGTGGAGGGCGGGATTGCATGTTTCGTGCTCTATTTGCTTTTCTTCGCTCGTGGGTTCAGCAATCTCAAGAAGCTGCGTCGAATGCCCAGCCACGATCCGGAGATTGAACTGTTTTCGGGAGCCTTGTACGCGACTCTAATCGGATTCCTCGTGGGGGCGTGCTTTGCGCCCGAGGCATACCAGTACTTCCCTTATTTTACCGTCGCCTACACTTCGGTGTTGTTGGCCATCGCTAGGGAAAGAGAACAGCTCGAAGGTTCTGCGGCGGCCGTGCAGAAGCAACCCCAACGAAAGTGGCGAGCGCAGCCGCGACTCGGCGACCGCGCCCCGGTTCGCGGTGGCCCCGATTCGAGAATACCTGCCTTGCTCCGAAACCGGCGATGAGGGAGCCGACACAAAGATCG
>PLEA01000696.1 GCA_003136335.1 Acidobacteriaceae bacterium
TCCTCAAGGCGCCTCCGCCGGACCTGACCCAACTCGCGCAACGCAATGCAGGCAAGTTCCCCTACGAGAATGTTGCGAGGATTCTGCGCTTTGGGCCAGGTCCTTCTGCACACGGCACGTCCGATATGCCTACGTGGGGACCTATCTTCGGGTACTTCGACAAGCAAAACGAAACGGCTGTGCAGCAACGCATTAAGAACCTTTGCGACTATCTGGCATCGTTGCAGGAGCGCTAAGAACAGGCCGCCGAACCGAAGTGTTGATTTATGTGCTGCTGTTATGGGCCATTGGTTGGGTGTAGACTACAAATCAGGTGGCCTGACCCTAGCCGTGTAGGAACGCCTCCGTCGCCTCTGGGCCGCCTCGATCCGTTCGTAACTCAAGAATGCTGTGAGCGTTATACAGGCAATCGATGGTGCAAGGTTTTCTTCTGACGCGTTCGCCGAGGTTAAGCGGTGTTGTAATCTGTGGCATGTTCACCACCCCTAGTGCGATTATCATCCAGCCGATGCGCATACTTAGCCAAACGACCCTGCAAAGCGCCCGGTGGCTTCGATGATCGCAGGTCATAATCTCCTCCCACCCATCACGGATGTTTAGCAGCGTGAGGCCCCGGGGGTTTTTGCAGCTGTCGATTTCTACTGCCCGCGCGTTTTGTTGCGGGCCCGCATCACCGAGAACGTCAATGGTATTGCCATGGCTCCAATGGGACGAGAGGAACTGATTGAGCGCTTGCAGAGACGAATCAGACAGCGGCGCCAGCTCACCGCGTGGGCCATGATGTCATGCGCTTCGGAGTCCCGGCCGAAATGTGTCGTTGAGCCGCATAATTCCTAAGTTTGGTCGCCACGCCAGCGAATGAGTCAAGGGAGACAAAGCCGGCAAACAAATGAGAAAATGTAAGCGAAAAGTGGATCGTACTACCCCAACAGATCTTGCGGTGCTGCCTATCTAGCCGTGAGTAGACCCGCCTTTCTCCTTTGGCTTACGCCGGACGACCTCGACTGAACAATGCGCGTGACGGCAGACGGCCTCTGATACGCTTCCGATGAGGAATCGGTTCAATCCGGTCAATCCATGTGAACCCATAACGATCAGGTCGGCGCCCCAGTTGTGTGCGCGCTCGATGATCGTGGTCTTCGGCAGGCCTTCGTCCACGGCTTCGCTCGCTTTGAAACCGGCCTTTAGGAGTTCGGCTGCTGAGCGGCGCACAAGATCGTTTGCTTCTCCGCGCCGGTCGTCTTCCACCTCGGCCACCTGCGTAACCAAGTGCGGTATTAGGTCCGCAGACATGTACACGGACAACGGCTCTACGACGTGCAGCACGAGTATTTCAGTCCCTTGCCGTTGAAATTGCGAGACGATCATGTGCAGTGCTTCGCTAGAAAACTCGGAGCTGTCGATGGCCAGAAGGATTTTCATTTTGTTGTGCTCCTGAATTTCGTTTCTGCAAGATATTTTTCAACTCCTGAGCGGAATGCGATGGAAGTTCCTCCACCCAAGCCCAGCCGTCCAAAAGCTAGCCGTTCCAACAAATCCTCACATTCCTTCTTGCTCATTTCGGTCACAGCATAAAAAGACCTCCTCTTGAAGTGGAATATGGCGTTTTGCAATTCTTAAGATGGCAGCGTATCCAGATTACTACAAAGATGAGCGCGTTTTTAGATATGGCAACATTCATTACCACATCAAGCTGGTCAACCATTGTCAAATCAAGAGAAATTCACCATCGCTGAGGGAGTAACCCGACTGGGTGACCATTATGCGCATGTCTTTGACGAATCGATCGACAGCCGGCACGGCGGTAAGACAGGCGAGACCTGGTTGCAAGGTACCTTCACGTACATTCTGTATAATCGGCCGACAAACGGCTGACGTGCATATACGATTCAGCGGTTTGGTTGCGATTAAAGCGGATGCCGCGTAGGGACTGCTGGTTACAGGCCAGTGGGTGCGATTCGAACCTCGCCACAGACCCTGCTTTCCTGGCGTGTGAGTGCCTCGTTTAGCGCGCGAGATTGCATTCCAACAATCTGAGAATGGCTATGACGGCCAGCGCCTCACCAAGGAGCAATAAACGCAGATTCTGTTCAGTTGAGCGACTACGTAATCATTGAGAATCGCAACTTCGACGAACTCTTTCAGGTGTTGACCACTCGTGGGCACGAGATTGTCGGGCCGACTGTTCGCGACGGCGCAATTGTATTTGACCGCATGACCTCGACATCGTAGCTGATGAATGTTCGGCTGATCGTCCAACCAACTCTCCAGTCATCTGTTAGAGACTGTGGTAATCGAGCCAAGTTGATTTGTGCAGGAATTCCGAACCTATTGTCGCCACGGCTTTCTGCCTTGGCCAGTCTAATATTTCTACCCGCCATGCCTGATTGAACCTCTGCCGTTCACTCTACCAGGGCGCCCTAGAAGTGTGCCGGCGTGAAGGAAGAGATGGCCGAACCTCGCATCTCCGGATCTGCCAAAATAGGGACAAAAAACAGAGCCACGCAAAGAGCGGCAAGCCGGTGGGGTATTTCAATTGTTGCGTCTTCTAAAGCAAAGGGACGGGGCATTGCCGTTCACGAGACGCGCTCAGTTGCTGTTAGAATCTAGCACTTGGCGGCACGCGCCAACCACAGAAGTACGTCGCGAA
>PLEA01000647.1 GCA_003136335.1 Acidobacteriaceae bacterium
GTTCCATCGCAAGCGCACAGCACAGGCTCCAGGGCGGTTACCAAGCCGCTGGCTGGCACGCTCACTTCCACCGACTTGCCGCGCCGCATGTGGATATAGGGCTCGCGGTTCGAGACCACAAACATTCGGCCGCCATCCAGGCGGGCGCGGATCTCGGCGGTCAGCCTTTCCGCTGTCCACTGCGACTGCCCTTCCACCCGCAGTCTCGCTTCCCGTTCCGCGGCCGTACGAGCTGTGTTGAGACTCTGAGCCAGAGTCGCCATTTCGCGCGCCAGCGGTGGGAACAACTCCGAGTCCGGCACTCCGATCCGCGAATTTGGCGTGCGCCCGGTTCGTAATGCTCTCATCCAATTCGCCGTGCGAGCGATGGGCCCTTCGATACTCCAGCGCACGATCAGCAGAGTAATCAGTGCGATCAGCACCACCTGTACCAGACCGCTCAGAAACGTTTCGCGCCAGATGCGAAGACTTTGCGCTCGAATGTATCCCGCGTCGTGAACGATAGCCAACGCCCCCAGAAATCTGTCAGGGCTGTAAAGTGGAACCACGCAGATGTGCACTGGCTGATTTGCCAGTCGCTGGAATACGTCCGCCTCGCGTTTTTCTTTCAGAGTTTCGAGAACGACAGGCGGTGCCTCTTCCATCTTTGGAGCCAAATCGTCGGTGACCGCAATGATGTGTCCTTGGGGGTCGTATACTGCCATCCCCATCAAGTTCTCCCGGTTGGCAAAGCGATGCACCGTCTTCCGCAGAGTCTGCAGAGTCCCCTTTTCAAGGTCCCGCTCCACGTTTCTCCCGAGGCTCTCAGCCAGCACCCCGGCGCGCCTCTGCAAATCCCTTCGAAGATTCCGCTTTCCGACCCAGACCTCATATCCAGACGAGCAAAGCGAGACCAACATCACACCGACGATCAAAGAGACGATGAGCCGGGCACTGAGCAATCGCATGCGTTAATCCTCAAGAAAGAGGGTCTAGAAGAAGACGGTCTGGAAGAAAGACGGTTGTCTGAAGGAAAGACGGTCTCGTACCCGTCTCTTCCGCCAGCGCCGGGCCGCAAGTCTAACCCTCGCACTTACCCTATATTTTGCTACGAGCCCTCAGTTCTGCATGGGCAGCACAGGCACTTTCCTCGTACCTGCTGCCAGCAGCACTTTCGAACCCTTCTTCGATGCCATATCCACCCGTTTGGCTGCCGCTTAGCGAACTGGGGACCGTGTGTACGGTACTATTTCCCCAGACGCCTCGTACGTTCCGTCGAAACCGCGATCCTGCCAAGCGCGAGCAACGAATACCGTTCAGGCTACAGGGAATCCTTTATGGACCAGCCCAGATCCATTGAAGTAAAAGTGCTACAGACGGTGTAGAACCTTCGCGTGTAGTCCGCCCCTGGGTGTGGAAGTGATGCGCCATCAACGACTTTAATGGCATCTGAATTGCGCATCGATTTACCAGCCTGCTTCGTCATTCGGAGAGGTCTATTTATGAATCGAACGACGAATTTCTTCGCCGGGTTTTTGTTGGCCGTCACGCCCCTGGCATTTGGACAAGAGCCGCAACCGACTCCGCAGTTCCCCGAGGATTCCCTGGCAACTCAACAACTGATTGCCTGGTCGCGATTGCAAAAACCGCAACCAACACCGCAGCCTTTGCCACCGAAGGACACGCCTGTTCCGCAGCCCGACCAGCAGGGAACTCAGCCTGCGGACCCTCAGAGTCCGCAAACTCCGACCACGCAGTCATTCACCGGAAAGATCTTGAGGGAGGGTAATAAGTATGTCCTCAAGGTGGCGAGCCATACCACCTATGAATTGCAGGATCAGAGCGACGTAAAGCGGTACGAGAACCAAACCGTTAAAGTCATCGGTAGTCTCGACAGCGGCAGCAACACGATTCGCATTGTCAAAATTGAATTACTTTCTTAGAACAGGGGATTCCTTTAGGCCACAAGGCGTGTGGAACCCCTCTATTCGCTCCTCCGCATAGCGCATTTCCCCCCAGTCCTTCGCGCTTTGTTCGAGGGTTCGGTCCTCTGAGGAACGGAATTTTAGGTGCCGCGATAGTGTCGATCACAATCCAGATCACTTGATCCTTGCGCGGTTCGCCCTGGCAGCCATCCCTTTCCCCCTGTCGTCCTTAAGTTTGACCGACCCTCCAGATCGCTACGCCTCTCCCACGAAACCCATCACTTCAAAATAAAAAGGCCCGCTGCGATCTCGCAGCAGGCTTTTTGAATCGAGATGCCGTTTAGCGACTACCGACTTTCGGAGGGAGTGATGTCGACTACGTGGAGCTGATTGGTGGTCGCATCGATCGTCGCCATGACCTTCACGTTCTTGCCCTCGAACTGTTTTGCTTTGTCCTGGTCATCCAACTTGTAAGAAGTTTGAGTGGAGCTGTCCTGCAGAACGAGCTTGTCGCCCGACTTCGTGATCTTGCCTTGGAAGGCGCGAGCGGTCTGCGGAGTGCTGGCGGCATCAGTCTGCGCTTGCGGCATCGAGCTTTTGGGGCTCGTGGCCGACGGTGTCTGCGAAGGAGTTGCCGAGTCAGACGCGGCTGGCGTCTGCGTCGATGGTGAGGCCTGCGTGGCTGGCGTCTGTGCAGGTGTCTGCGAAGGTGTCTGCTGGGCTGACAAGCTGATTCCAAGTCCCAACAAGCCGACTAATGCAACGACTGAGAGAAGGCGCTTCATAAATTTTCCTACCTCCGAAATTTTAGTTTGTGGATCGCAAAAAGGCTTGAGATTCCACTCTAGACATACTGCAAACGCGTGGCCAATTCTCCTAGGTGGGATAACACACGACTTATCAGTCGACGGCAAGCCATTCCCTCGAATCCACCGTGCAATGCTTCCTTAGTTCTCCCGAACTTTTGTCCTAATGGCTTTTAGCCAGCTGTCTACAGTGAAGCCTTGATAGCGTCGCCAATCCGGCGCAAAGGGGCGACGTGACTTCAGGCAGCCATGGGTAATATGCGGGATCGCGGTCTTAATCTCGAGGCAGCTCTTTTCCTCACCTCTACGAGATTTACCCTAGTGCCTCTGTTTCAGAAAGTTTGTAACCTAAGCTTATCGCCTTGTATTCGTGCCGCTGAAGGACTCTTGTCCTTCTCCGCGATCCCCGGCTTGAGGTCAGGACATGAGCGTAAACGGAACCGCCGCCTACGGGATATATCCTCGCAACGTCGCCTTGGCCGAGGTCGTTTCCGCATTGAATCAAGCGGGATTCGAAAACCAAGACATCTGCCTGGTGCTGTCTCCGGCTCACCCCGTTGCCACCGTTGTGGGCGATGCCAAAATTGGCGGCGGCGCGCGAGAAGACAGCGCAAGCAGCGCCCGGATGATCGGCTGGTTTTCAAAATTCGGCGCCGTAGTGATTCCTACGGTTGGTTTCTTCATCCGTTCCCAGGAGTTCTTCCAAGCCCTGCTCGCTGAGCAGAATTTCCCCTCCCTCTCTCGGGGAGCGCGGATCCTGCTCGGTCTCGGTTTCTCCACCGATGAAGCTACGAGACTAGGCCATCAGTTATGTGATGTTGGAGCGCTGGTATATGTGTCATGCCAGGAAAGCGCTAAGGTAGACTGGGCCATCGAATTGCTTCGTCGCGCGGGAGCAAGAGAAGCTGCTAGCTTGGGAATGGCACGTGCCGCAAGCGCCGCAGCCTAGCTTTCCTTACGGCCCAAATGGCACATCTTACAACTTCGCTAACTTCGCAGTATTCCTTGACTGGGAAATTTATTCTCGGCCTGCTTCGGCTGGCCGCCTCGACCAACTTGACCTCTGAGTCCTTCCTATCACCAAGTCAGATCGCCAAATTCCCTCCATCGCTGCGCTGGCACCTCACTTGCATCCAACTGTTCGAGATTGCGACGCATCCATTCGCAGTCCGGGGATAGGAGTAACCATGAGAAGGGACCGCGTCTGGATTGAAATCCTGTTGCTCGGCGCCGCGATTGGCTGCGCACTCGCGCTCTTGATTGCCACTTTAGGGGCCGCTGCAGGCGCCTCCACAGAAGAAGGAGGAGCACGGCAGGAAGCGCCATCCACCAAGCAAACCTACGAAGGTATCGTGTCCTGCTCGCGCTGCGGTGCCAGGCATTCCGCCGTCCTCGGTGAGACGGCCGCCGACTGCGCCCGCATCTGTGTGCGCGGTAGAGCGAACTTCGTCTTAGTCGAGGCTGATGCGACTTACCTCCTGGATGGCGACTTAGGTGTTCTAGGGAGACTGGCCGGGCAACGGGCCCGTATCGTGGGCGAGTTGAATGGAAGAACAATCAGAATTTCCGCGGTCGCCTCGGAAAGGTAATGGGCTACTCCCTCACCCCGTGTCCTTGCAGATAGATGGGAAATCCGGTACAGGATTTACCGTATTGCTTCTGGACGCGGCCTGTTTGTTTAATCGAGTTGTTTTTCGGCCGCCGAAACTGGCCACGGCGTCTTTATGCTCCCAGGGCGAACAAACTCACAAGTCTCGGTCTTCAGACGCGCGATCGACTGCTGGCCTTTCGTGTTCATCGCTGTTTCCGTCACGGGCGTGGTCTACATCGCCCTGAGCGCTGCTCGCTAAGTCTCCCGCGCTTTCTATCTCATCAACATCCGACGCGTAGTGGCTGGTTGCCGGTTTGTAAGCCGCGGTTTCCGCGGACCGGCGATTGCAGTAGACCGCTAAAGTGAGATAGCTCTTGGTTAGGGGCGTCGCAAGTCACTCCATATACGGATACAACTACAACTTCGCCAGTGGCTGTTGGAATGACCTGACGAGATAAACTCTTCCCGCCGACATATAAGGCATATGCCGGATACTTTCCTGGATTCACGCGTGGGCATACTGAGCGTGAATTAAAAAGATTCTCAACTTCTGAATACTCTTCGGTCAACCAGCTGACGGTATTTGAAGCTCGAGTCGAAACGCCTGGAGGTCTTGCACATGTCGTCACGGAAACTTACATTGTTATCGGTTGTATTGTGTTGCGCGAGTTGGGCCATCGCCCAGAGTTCACCAGGCGGAGCGGCGCCTGCGGGTGGTTCAGGCAGCGCCCGACAGAGCTCAACCCCTGGTACCACCGCGACTCCCCCAACGGGCAGTGTGAACCCGCCAACCGGTACTTCCACGCCCCAGACAGGGACCGCGACTCCCCAAACCACCCCGGGTTCTACTTCGCCAAGTGGAACTCCCAACACAACCGTACCGGGGTCGAACTCACCGAACCCGGCCACTCCCGGAAGCACAACGCAGCCATCAACCGTCAATCCGAACACCCCGAACACCCCGAATACCCCTGGCACTTCGCCCAGCGGTTCGCCGTGTGGAACCTTGCCTGGCACGGCAAACGGAGCGTCCGGCTCTACGCCAAACACGGGATCGTCGAGTTCGAATCCGTCGACCCCTGGGAGCCAGGGCAACACCAGCGGAAGCACGTCGCCGGGAAGTAACCCCTGCCCGCCAACCGCTAGCGGCACCAGTTCGCCCCATGCTTAACCCTTCGCCGCAACTGCGGTGGACGAGTTGAATCTTTGATGTTCCGTTCGCGGGCCCGTTCGGGCCCGCTTTTTTCGCCTCCGATCTTCTCACCCGATAACTTTGCCAGTTCCGGGTGCCCCTCCTTTCCTTCGGTTCTTTGCGAAAGAGGGTGATCTGCCGTGAGTACAGCATGATCGATGGTGAAAGAATGATGGCTTCTGTTCGCCTGCCTCTGGCATCAGAAGGCCATGCATCCGAATCATAATTCCCTCGAATACCAGCTCCGGATTCCTGGAGAGCCCGAGCCATTTCCGATCCAGGAACCTCCATATCCACCCGCGAACCCCGACGTGCCTGTGCGCGAGCCCGACCCCGAAGATCCCGGCCAGATCTGACGCAGGCCGCTTCCAGGACTAACGGCCTACAGTCACCGACCACCGACCAACAACCAACAACCAACAACCGACCGAGCGATCTCCGACGAACCGCCCTACAGTGAACGGCGGATTGCCTATTGCCCCCTGCAATCCCATACTTGACTCAAATGTGCTTCCAACGTTCCTGGGATGCGCTTGCGTCCCGTTCACACCTAAATCCAATCACCGGCAAAAAGAGGAGGAAAAAATGGCACACTACGGCACTCTGAAGGACACACGCGTCGTGGACGCCGTGGACGATATTCGCGGCTCTCATCTGTATGGCTTGAACGACGAGAAGTTGGGCAAAATCGACGATGTCATTTTCGACCATTCCACAGGAAACATCCGCTATGTCGTCGTCGACACGGGCGGCTGGCTCTCCAGCAAGAAGTTCCTCGTTCCCGCTGAGGGCCTGCGCGCCTCAGCCAAACATGACAACGACTTCGAGGCGAATCTGGATAAGCGCCAGGCCGAAAGCTTCCCACCCTACAATGAATCTGATCTTGACTCCGAAAGTCAGTGGGCGGGCTACGAAGGCCGCTACCGTTCCAAGTGGGTAGCCGATCCTGTGATGCATCGCGCTGGAACCGACCGCAACATCACTCCCACAACTCAGCAAGAATCGGGAAATTCCGCCTCCGAGCAGGCCGCAGCCCAAGCTCACGGATGGGCCTCGGCTTCCAAGGCCCCGGCCCGTGCGGGAGCAGTCCGGCCCGACCTTGAAGAGATCTCGTCGGGCTCGGAACGCGTCGTACCGACCGGAACCGATTCAGTGGTAATCAGCAACAGCGCGGTTGGAATCGGGGGTCGCTGGGATACCTTCCAGAGCCGTCTGCGCGAACGCCGCAAAGAAGCCGTCACCGGCTGCAATACCTGCACCGGCGAGTCCGCGGTTAAGCGCGGTTCCGAAAGCGTCGACACGCTGCGGAAGGCGGTCTAGGCTGCTGAAAAAATGCCACACGCTGTTTTTCTGATGTACTCCCGAGATTCGGAGTCCATGTATGCGCGGCCGTTGAAAGTATAGGTTATGAAATTGTGCGGCACACGTTGGGTCTGTTTTGAAAGAGTGCGGCTTTTCAGCCGCGCCGTAATCTTGGACTGAATGACGGCTTTTCGCCGCTGAGGGGAATCTCAGCTTCACGAAAGGGTGCATGCGAGCGTTCACAAACTGAAATTAGCCATTTCGAAGCATGAGGCATTCCCGTCGACAGGGAGTGCCTCAGTCTTTCCTGCTCATTGCAAATCCTCAATGAAGAGAAAACCTGGAAACGAAGGAGATCAAACCAGCATCTCACCTGGCGCCATGATCGCAGGCAATCCAAAATCGTGTAGAACTTGGGCAGCCCTTGCCGTTGTCCTGATATTGCTGATCATGGTGAGTACTGCCTTCATTGCCTCACGGAAGAAAACAGCTCCCCTCAAAGCACTGCCCTTGCGTCCCTCGACCTTGGTCCTGAGTTATCGTTGAGCAAACCTGCTCGGGCGCTTGTTAGCGCTCCCACCTGCCACCGCCCGGAGCGACCCATCACCGGCTAGGGGAGACTCTCCACAACTGGGCAAGCGCCCTGGCAGCGTCAGTTAAAGCGCGCTTCTCCGCATCGCCAGACGATCCCGCAACGCCGCCTCCGGCGCGCTGTACGATCGGAGTTCGGTACTGCGAGACCTTGCCCGTCAAACCTACCTGATAGATGTCGCGCACTGCGCACTCGAATGAACGTTTCAAGTTTTTGGCTGGGGGGAGACCCTGTGCTGCGCTTCTGTTCGTCATGAGAAGATCTCGCTTTCTCCGTTTTCAGCAATGTAAGACGAACCCTCCCGCGCAACAATACAGCGTTGCATGCAACTAGAACGGCAACCTTTCCTAGCAATCGTCAGGACTCTATCTAGATGGGGCAGCCTTGTCGTTCTTTCCCTTAAGGATGAATGGCTGCGTGGCGCGGCGCACCACTGATTGAGACCGAGGAGGGTAAGCAGAAGTCCGCTTTAGGCAGCGGTTACTTCTGTAACGACGCAATTCCGGAGTGCGCGCAAGCCATACAACGCATCGTCCAGAACTACATCTTCTTCAATGTGGTCTGCGCTAGTAACAAACAATTCCTGGATCCTGGAAAGGATGGCCTTTTCCGCATCCGCAATCCGCTCCGGCATTTTGTTTGGGTCAGTTTCAAGCAGCGCGGCTTGATACAGGACCTGCCACGCAAGACGCGGAGCAGTGTAGGACATACCCGTACTCATGTTTAAATCCTTGGATTCGATACGGCTCATCCCGGTCGCGTTTCTGGTGTCCGTATATTTTGGACCAGCATACGCAAAATANNAAATACTGTAGGGGGAAAGTGTCCGACCATCAGGTGATTCCCGTATTTTGCACAGTCTGAAGGAAAAGCTGTGGAAGGACGCCTGGAGCGCCCTTCCACCCGTAACTAGGCTGCCCGCTTGGACTTTGACTTGGATGGCTGCCGGCCCTCTGTCTCCCGGCTCTCTGTCTCGGCTTCCTCGCCTCGTCCTGCCTGCGAGTTAATCTGCCCCGCCAGTTGAGTCAGCTTTTCATCCGTCTCTTTCTCTTCTCGCAGGGTCTGCTCGAGCAGCGAAACATGCTCGTGCTCGCCCAGCAATTCAGCGAAAGCCTTCACCGTTCCGTAGCCCGCAATCTCGTAGTGCTCCACTCTTTGAGCCGCTCCTATGATTGCTGAATCCATCAGAGCGCCCTCGTAGTCTTCCGCCAGCGTCTCAGCGCCTTCTTTCACAATCCCTTCCATTCCCACGCATTTTTTCCCGGTAGGTTTCTCGCCCAGCATCTCGAAGATCTCTTCCAGCCGGGAGACCTGCTCCGAGGTCTGGCGCAGGTGCTCTTCGAACCCCTGACGCAATATGGCATTCGACGAGGCTTTTGCCATCTTCGGCAGAGCCTTCACGAGTTGGGTCTCCGCGTTGTAGAGATCCTTCAATTCATTGACGTATAGCTCCCGCAATGAGTCCTTTGGCATTATTTTCCTCCCTGAGTGATTTCCAGCGATGAAGCGGAGTGTCATGCACTGGGTTCTTTTCGAAAACTATGTCCCGCGTCTGCACCAAACAATACCCCGGATGCTGTATAAGTCTTGGGCTCTGGATTCGCTCGCGATGCCTACCGCGCCGCCGCCGGGCCGTGCGCCTCGGTGAAGGGGTCTTCATTTTTGAGATGTTCGTCTTTGTGATGGAAGTCGAGCCCGAAGCGCGGAGCTTCGCGCGTCCCGCTGACCTTGAAAGGAAGTTCGGTGCCGGCTCCGTGCTTCTCAAAGAACGGATCAACCGACTTCAGCAGAATCGACTTCCAGCCCGTCGTCATCTGCGACAGCTTCGCGTCCAGTTTCAGCAAACCGTGGAAATCGAAGGTGTTCCCGTCCAGGCTGTACTGCCCCGCCATGTCCGCGTGCGTACCCGGGATCAGAAAATGTAGATAGGAGAAAGACAGTATTCCCTGGCTCAGCGTGAAGGTGCCCTGCAAGTCCGACGACACAACTGCTTCGCTCTGTGGCGGCGCCACCCCGTTCCTGCCGCGACTGAGCAGGCTTAACGAATCGATTTTTCCCTGAACCTTTTCGTTGGTGAAATGCCCCGCAGGAATATGAAAGTTGCCTTCGAGGTTCAGCCGGTTGGCGATGTCTCCGCCGCCGGCAGGAAGACTAAGCTTGGTCTTCATCTCGACCGTCCCCGTCATGATCGGCGGGTCGGTCTTAACCCCCAGCCGCAGCAGGTCTTCGATGCGGGCGCGTCCCAGCACCACGTCGAGTTCCAAGTCGCGCCCCGGCGGACTCTTCACGCGTACGATCTTGCCTCTCGCCGTAAACGAAGAGTGCAGCACCGTCGCCTTCACGGGATCGAGATAGGTATCGCCGTCCGTGCCGTCCACGATCGCGTGAAAGTCAGTGTGCAGCGGGACGCGATGGCCGCTGACCGAAATCTGAAAGTCGGGCGTATCGGTCTGGCCTTCGACTTCAATGCGTCCCAGCGTCCCTCCATACTTTCCCGTCGACGACAGAATTCCTCCGATGCCCGCAAGCGTCCCCAGATCGGCGTTCCTGAAAGAATAGTTCCCCATCACGGCCGTATCCCGCGGACTTTGTTCGTTCAGAGGTCCGAACTCCCCCGTCGAATGGATGGCCCCCTCCGGCTTGGGATTGATCAGCTTCGCATCGAAGCGCAGCGGTTGGCCGGCCCCAATGTCTTCCATCCGCAAATCGCTGATGTAGAATTCCAGCGGCGGCTTGTTCGGCCGGGCCGTGTTGATGATGAGCTTCGTATTTCCACACACGAAGCGATCTACGACGATGCTCATCTTCATCGTTCCGCCACGCTGCCTCAACTCCTTCATCTCCTGGCGGTCGTTTCCCGGAGGGATGTTCACGATAAGACCGTTTACGTAAACAGTGTCCACGTGGATCGGCTCGCGAAACAGGCTGCGCAGCGCCGTTTGGAAGCGGAATTCTCCAATCTCGAGCAATGGCTGAACGCCAGGCTCCCACGGATTCGGATCGGTAGCCCCGTAAATCCTCAACCCCTTTCCCTCTACGTGGACGCCATCCGCCACCCACACATGCAGCTCCCCAAGTTCAACCCGGCTTTTAAAACGTGCCGAAAGCGTCTCAATCACACGGGCGCGCAGAATGGGCTGCGCTCGCGCGATCACCATGCGAACGCCCACCACCGCAACGGCAACAAATACAACGAGGATTCCCACGATCCAGCGCCATCTGCGTGACCGTCGTCGTGGTTGCATAAAAAGGGTCCGCCTGCCCGGAACCTGGCTCGGCGATAGACACACCTCAACCAAGTCTATTCACTAACCTCGATAGTTACGAATCAGGTCTTTCCTGCAGCAGGTTTGGTATGGGAAAACCTTCGTGTCGGAGCTGCTTACTCGGCCAATATCCAGCCGCGAAGCGACGGCAGGTGAAAGCCCGGCGCGGAAAGTGCCGAGGGAGTGCGAAAAAAACTCAACAAGTCTCGAAGGGGACGTCACCAGGTCTCGCCCGCAACCTTGCCCTGAGGACTCCCGAAAATTGCTCATCCCTTTTCGGTCTTTCCGGTGACATCCAACCTTGACTTCGCTAGCCCGATTCACGGATGATCATCCCGGCCAAGGAACCAACCGACCTTAAGTCGGACCTAACTCCTTTGTTGTCAAATGACCCCTCACCCTTGCGGCACCTGCGCCAGATTGATCACGCTCCAAACCACATAAGCAGCCATCATCCCCACAGTGCAGGCCATCACCAGAGAACGGTAACGCGTCTCCAGCAGGTCAGCCAGCACTCCCGAGACAAAGATGAACAGGAACGGAATGGCGGCAAGCAGGAATCCCGCACCCGCGACGTGGGGATGCGCCATCCCCAGAAGCAGAATCAGCACAGCCACCAGCAGCGGTGCGGTGTTGCCGAAGTAGCGCGTGCGCGGCCACGCAGCATAAGTGACCACCGCGACTGGAAGCCCCACAGCAAGCGCAGGACACGCACGCCCAATCTGGACCGCGACCTGCCTGTACACTCCGAGGATCGTGAATCCACGCCAGGTCGCTCCCCAGAACGCAGCGCGCCGCATGCTTTCCGCGAACGCCTGCGGATGAAAGAAGTACACCGCGAACAGCAGAACAAATCCCACCCCACAAGCCGCGATCCAAATGACAAGTCCAGCCTGCCGACGCACCGGAGCAACGTAAAGCAGAAACCCCAGTGCCATCGGCACAAGGACGATCAGCGAGAACTGCGATCCCACGGCGATCGCCAGCGAGACGCCAAGCAGCACGATGCGCCGCCAGTTCCACAGCACCACTTCGCGCGGAGCGTAAAGCGTGTGCGCGACCGCGATGGCTGTGAAGATGGTCCCAAACGCTCCCCAAGCCACCACAATCTCCGGTTCGGTATGCCAGACCGCGCTCGACTGAATCAGCGAAGGCGAGAAACAGTAAAACGTGAGTGCGACATACCCGCCCGTATTTCCGCACAGCCGCCGCGCCACATACCACAAAGACGCGCCCAGAAAGACTCCGCAAGCAAGAAAGGGAATCCGCGGAAGCCAGCGCCAGTACGTTGCCGAATCGACGCCAAAATCCCGCGGCCAAACCAGCAACGGCGCGGCAGAGGCGATGTAGAGCAGCGGCGATTGCTCGCTATCAAAGCCACTGTCATCGGCGCGGAACGGATCGTTGGTGGTGACAGCGGGATCTAGGAAGGGCGCTGCAGCAATGCCTCGTCCGTGCCACTGTTTCCATCCCTCGCCGATACGAACCGCTTCTGCGCCGTCCGGTTCGCGAGCGGTACGCATCTCCGCACGTACCAACCACAAGCCCTGAGCGAGAAAGCAAAGCAACAGCAGCCCCGCGAGGAATTGCGGACGGCTGAAGCGTTCACGCGTGAAATATGGCCGCATAAGGTCGAGCCGAGTGTTTTACCATGGCAGAGGCAGTTTGCGGCAAAGATTGCGAAGGTCGATTGCGAAGAACGTTCTACCATGAGTGAACTCGAGGCCAACACGGAAAGCACTGCGGCGCCGAGCGCAACCCCCACTCCGTCTGCTCCCGACTTCGCCGTAGCCACGCAGCCTTCATATGCCAGCACGCTATTTGTGGGCCCGGAAGGCCTGCGCCCAGGATGGGGACTCGCTTTCTATGTAGCGATGTTTTATCCGCTGCAAATGCTGGCTGTGGAATTGGCAGGGTCGCGGGATTTCGGCTCCAGCGGCCTCTGGTCCATGATGCTGGAAGAGTTGGCGAACCTTGTCGCCGCGGTGATTCCAGCCGTGATACTGGCGCGAGTCGAGCATCGTCCGTGGAAAGCCTATGGCTTGCCGGGTAAGCAAGCTTTCGGACGACTGTTCTGGGTAGGTACGATGTGGGGTTTTGCCGGGATCAGCCTGCTCATGTTCGCGCTCTACGGATTGCACGCCTTTGCGTTCGGTAATGTCTTGCTGCATGGAGCGCGGCTTGCGCGGTTCGCCGCCTTCTGGGCAGTGATGTTTCTGCTGGTAGGGCTGTTCGAGGAATTTCTCCTGCGCGGCTACACTCAGTTCACGCTCACGCGCGGCATCGGTTTCTGGCCCGCGGCGTTGGTCCTGTCTGGCACCTTCGGGTTGATTCATCTGCGGAACGACGGCGAGCAGTGGATAGGCCTGCTGGCCGCGGCCTTCATCGGCTTCTTCTTCTGTCTTACGTTGCGGCGCACGGGCACTCTTTGGTTTGCCGTGGGCTTTCACGCCGCCTGGGATTGGGGCGAGACTTTCTTCTACTCCGTGCCCGACAGCGGAATGATCGCTCCCGGTCACCTGTTGCGTTCGTCATTGCACGGCGCACAATGGCTCAGCGGAGGGTCGGTAGGCCCGGAAGGCAGCGTGCTCTGCTTCGTAGTGATTGCGGTGCTTTGGCTTGCGTTTGCCCGCATGTATCCGGAAGCGCGGGTTCGCGCCGGCCACGAGATATTGCCACAACAGAAGACAGCAGGTTCCGCGTCGCTGCGCTCTTCGGAATGACAAACCTCCAAAGGGTTGCGGGCAGCGCGTTTTGGAATGGCAAGTTTGATTCGCGGTCCAGTTCGGGAGTTGAGTCACTAAAAGGGCTGTAGTGCAATCGACTTTTTCCGGCACGCCCTATACTAATTTCATGACCTCAGACGCCGACCTGCTGACTCCGTTGCGGCGCTACTGGGGATACAGTTCGTTCCGCCCTTTGCAGGAGCGCATTGTGCGCAGCCTGCTGGCCGGACACGACACCTGCGTGGTGATGCCCACCGGCGGTGGCAAGTCTCTCTGCTACCAGTTGCCCGCAGTTGTCTGGGAGCGAACTACGGTGGTGATATCCCCGTTGATTGCGTTGATGCAGGATCAGGCGGCGCAACTGGCGCAGATGGGAATTCCGGCCGCGGTTCTCAACAGTTCGGTCAGCAATGAAGAACAGAGCCGGGTCATGCGGCAGGCGCGAGAGGGTGCTTTCCGGTTGCTCTATCTATCGCCCGAGCGTCTGCAACGCGCCGACACTCTAGGATGGCTGCAGCAGGTGCCCATTTCATTTTTCGCGATTGATGAAGCGCACTGCATTTCGGAGTGGGGCCACGAGTTCCGTCCAGAGTACCGGCAGTTGAGCCGGCTGCGCGGAAGGTTTCCGGATCGTCCCATTGCGGCGTTTACGGCGAGCGCCACGCGCCCCGTGCGGCACGACATTCTGGCGCAACTCGAACTGCGCAATCCCGACAAGTACATTGCCAGTTTCCATCGCCCCAACCTGCGTTATCTGGTGCGCGAGTGCGACAGCGTAGAGCACATCGCGCTGCTGGTGACCGCGTTGCGCCATTACGACGAAGGCAACGTGATCGTCTACTCGCCGACGATTAGTAAGGTGGAAGAGAGTGTCGATTTCCTGGAAGACCAGGGAATCGCGGCGGTGGGCTATCACGCCAAGATGGACAGCGGCGAACGGCGGCGCAATCAGGAGCGCTGGATGTCGGACGAAGTGCGCGTGCTCGTGGGCACGATTGCGTTCGGTCTGGGGATTAACAAGGCGACGGTGCGGGCCGTCATCCATCTGGCGCTGCCCAAGTCAGTGGAGCAGTTCTATCAGGAGGCGGGACGCGCCGGGCGCGATGGAAATCCCGCCGACTGTATTCTCCTTTGGCGGAAGCAGGATGCGAGTTTGCTCGCGTATTTTGCAAATCAGATTGTGGACGCGGCCGAGCGCGACCGTGCCTGGCAGAGATATCGCACGATCCGGGCGTTTGCGGAATCTGGCAAGTGTCGCCACTGCCAGATTTGCACGCATTTTGGCGAGACTCCGAAGTGGATGTCGTGTGGAAGCTGTGACGTTTGCGGAGCTGCGCCGGAATGGCTGACGGAAACAGTAACTCCGGCTTCTGTGCGCCGGACCGTGGTGGGCACGGGTTCCACCGGCGTGCGAGCGGCGCCGACTCCAGGCGCTCAGGCTGATCAGGAGTTGCGGGAGTACTTGCGCGATTGGCGACGGATCACGGCCAAGGAGCAAGGCATGCCCGCATTCGTGGTGCTGCATGACAGTTCGCTGGATGAGATTTGCCGATTGCAGCCTACGTCGATTGCCGAACTGCTCAACGTCACGGGGATCGGCGAGCGCAAAGCGGATCGATACGGGCAAGCCATTCTGTCGGCGCTGCGGCGATACCGCGAAGGCGCCCGGGCGGCTGCGCTGCCACAGAAGAAGACGGCTCCGGCTCTGGAGACTTTGCAACTTCTGGCGGAAGGGAAGAGTTTCGAGGACATTGCGCGGATTCGCGGCCGGCAGATCGGGACCGTGGTGAACGCGGTCGCCGGGCTGGTAGAAAAAGGCGAATTAGAGTTTCGCCCGGAGTGGATCGAACGCAACAAACTGGCTGTGATTGAAGCTGCCTGCGCCAGCCTGGGGCTGGAACGACTGGAACGCCTGAAGACATTGAAAGAGGCCCTGCCTCCAGAAATTACGTATGACGAAATCCGGCTGGTGGTCGCCAGAATGAGGCGACAGGAAAGTAAGAAAAAGACTTCAATTCCAGCGTGAACCGGTGGGTTTCGATCCGGGCGCCCGTTCCCAGAGCGGAGAAAGCGAGTCGGGCTAGTTAAAGACGACATGAAAGCTCAAGCCGCGATTGTTGTTGCGGGTGTACAATTTGTTGGGTTCTAATTCCCAATCAAGCCTCACCCGAAACATAAGTAGATGTTGCCATTTCTTGGCATCGCTCGTGACCCTACCGTGCGGTGAAGCACGTCCGCTCTCCGAGGAGGGAGCAGTCATGAGAATTCTGCTCTATAACCCCGACAATGGAGTAACTCGCAATTTCATGCCGCACCTCTGGATGTTTCTGCTCCAGTCGCTGACTCCGCCCGGACATGAGGTGCTACTAATTGATGGCAACGCCAAGCCCATGGACGAAGCTCAGATTGCGCAGTATGTCCGCGACGAAAAGATCGATCTGGTCGGCATCGGCGCTATGACCCGCATGATCGCCAAGGCGTACCGCATCGCCGACGCGATTCGAGCTACGGGTGTGAAGGTCGTGATGGGCGGACCTCACGTCACCGAATTGGCCGATGAAGCTCTCGGGCGCGACGGCGGGCCACGCCACGCCGACGCGGTGGCCCTCGGCGAAGCCGATGAAACCTGGCCGCAGATGGTGAACGACGCGGCCCGCGGCGAACTCAAGGAGGTCTATGAACCGGTCGACGAAACCGGCAAAGAGCGTAAGCCGTCGCTAAAACAGTATCCGGTGATTCCGTGGCAATCGATTGATCTCGAGCAATTCAACCTTGTGCCCAAGGCGGCAACCAAGATGCTGCAGAAGGTTGGAGAAGGTTGGGGAACGTTTCGCATCATCCCTGTCGAATCCGGAAGAGGTTGTCCCTACGGCTGCGAGTTCTGCACTGTGACCGGATTTTTCGGCGACTCGATTCGCTTTCGCACGAACGAGAGTGTGGTCAACGAGTTACTGCTCTTGAAAGCGCGCGCCCGCAAAGAAAAAGGGCAGATCGCGGTGTTCTTCATCGACGATAATTTCGCCATCAACGTGAAGCGCACCAAGTCTCTGCTGCGCGACATTATCGCCGCCGGGGCGCAGGTGCATTGGGTGGCGCAGATCAGTGCCAACCTGTTGCGCGACGAGGAACTGATCGATCTGATCGCGGCCTCGGGGGGCAAGTGGGTGTTCATCGGCATGGAGTCGATCGACCCGGCGAATCTGAAAGACGTCAACAAAGGATTCAACAAGCCCGGTGAATACGCCCAAGTGCTCGAGCGACTGGCGAAACGCAACGTCTATGCGATTACGTCCTTCATTTTCGGCATGGACAACGACAC
>PLEA01000097.1 GCA_003136335.1 Acidobacteriaceae bacterium
CGCGCTTCCCAGAAGCCCGTTTCTGGATAGTTGCGTATTGCCCATAACTCGGGATCTTCTGGTGTGGCCGACTTCAACGCCGACAACTTCGGCGGAAACGGCTAAGGCGTCTTCCCCGATGGAAAAAAATTCCTAACTAGCACCGTCACTACTGGAGACACTCCGGCTCGCTGAGCCTTGTCCTGAACTGGACAGCGGATTTAAGGAAATAGTTTTCGTATTCCAGTCCTGGCTCGATACTCGTAAGAAGCAACTCCCGTTCGAGCTATCAGTTCGTTACGGTCAGAAGAGAGTTGACCTTCACGATTGGCGAATCTGTTCCATTCGTTCCCTGTGCTATCGCTTGTGCGGCAAACTGAGAAATAACACCTTTCCTGAAAAGGAGGCAGTGGGTTGAGCCGCCAAATTGGAAATAGCCGAGCTGGTCTCCCTTTTTTACCCTGCTGTGCTCTTCGACGGTCGCGATGCAGGAAGAGACCTCCGCCATTCCTACAGCAATCAGGCACATCGGGCCAATCGGATGATCCGCCTCTATAAAGACCAGAGCCCGGGCAGCCGTATGTGCAATGTAGCCCTGCGAGTTACATGGTCCTGCTGGGTCAAAACCTTCGTCCGGTGCCTCAGAAAAATACGTACCCTCCACATGATGTATTTTCTTGATCGTGCCGGAGACCGGGCTGTGCCAACGATGGTAGTTGTCGGCACTGAGAAATGCCTGGTACACCGTGCCGCCCACAAATTCATCAACAAACAACCCGTCGAGCATGTGCCTTAAAGAATAAGGCTGGGACTTGATCCAGAAGGCATCACATTCCTTCACATTTGTGCTGATTGCAAAGGGAGCGGATTCGCATGCGCTGACGATTACCTTATTGTTATCAGGCTCAGCCACCGGCCGAGCGCCAGGCTTGAGCTGCCGGATGAAGAAGTCGTTCCAGGACTTGAAGCCAAAGTAGGGAGCTTTGGGATCGTGGATGAAATCTTCCATGTGCAGCGCCTTTAGAGCTGCCGGTGACAACCAGCCATTTTCTGAAGTGTTCAAAACATAACGGGAATCCGGCGAGTCAAGATACTGGGTCCATACGTTCAGCACCTTCTTCAACATGGCATTCACCTTCGGAGACAGGAATGCCGCCAGTCCCGCCTGAGTGATCATCGGGAAGTCCAGAATGGCATTGATCGGGCATCCCNNGCTGAGGTGAGAACGTGGTTGATGATCACAAGCATCTGGTGATAGTCCTGAATCTTGATGTCGCCACTGCCAGGAGGCGGAGAAAATGCCGGCTGCTCTTCGAACATTTGCGTGAAGTACATGTACATCTCGGGGTCGTGTTCGATCATGCAGAGAAATTCTTCGACCACTGGATGAAAAGGAGCTTTCTTCTTCTCGGCTGCCTCAATAGCCTTTTTCAGCCACTCGTTGAGGTGTTTCGGATCGGAAGGCAACCAGCGTCCCAGACGAGCCGTGTGTCTCAAGTGCCTGGAGTGATGCTTGGAGTGATTCATACCGTCCTTTCGATGAATGCGGTTGCGCACCACCTGTCATAGTGAGTCGAGCTAGGAAAATGAATGCAGGAGTGCAATGGAAATGCAGCTTCGCCTTGGCGGCACCTTCAGCATGCTGCAGCAAGTACTTTTTCTTCTTGCAGCGTGAGGAGTATACACTGGCGGCCCGCCATCCGCGGGGCGTGAATGTCAGCAGTGCTAGTACTGAGAGCCCGTTTCTGGCCAATCAATAGACGTTGATAGTTCGGTGGCCACAAGGGCGTTTCTCGTTACTCATCTGGTGAAAGTTCCTACGACCGCAGCGGAGACAAACTAGGCTGCTTTCAGCCCCTTCGGAACCATGGGCAGTGAGCGAAGTCGCACACCCGTCGCGTCGAAAATGGCGTTGCCGATAGCGGGAGCTAAACCCACCATGGGGCATTCGCCGGCGCCAGCCGAAGGGATGTCCTTACGGTCGAGGAGGACGGTCTCGATCGTGGGCACGTCGCTGAACCGCGGAACGCGGTAGCTCGAGAATCGACCGTTTAGGACACGTCCGTTTTCGAATTCGATGGCCTCGAAAAGCGCCCCGCCCAGTCCCATGATGTTTGAGCCCTCAATTTGATTTCGGAGGTTGTCGGGGTTGACGATGGCGCCACATTCGAAAGCCGAGACTACGCGCAGCACCTTGACTTCGCCGGCTTTTCGATCGACTGCGACCTCGGCGCAGGTCGCGATGTTTCCGGCCTTCTCGAATCCGCCGCCCATTCCGAAGCCATGGCTCGCGGCTTTCGCCTGTCCCCAGCCGAACTTCTTTGCAGCTGCTTCAAAGACGGCGCGCAGCCGCTCGTTCTTCAGATTCTTCAGGCGGAACTCCAGCGGGTCCATGTTCACCAGGTGAGCCAGTTCGTCCATGAAGGATTCGCGGGCGAAGTGATTCGCTGTGGCCGCCAGCGCGCGGTACGAACCCTGTCGCAAGGGAGAGCGCGAGGGATGAAATTCGATCCGCTGGTTCGCAATATCGTAGTAAGTTCGGATTCCTGCTGCGCCGGAATTGTAGTTATGAAATTCCCAGGCTGCGATTGTGCCGTCGCCGCGAAGACCGCTGCTGACTTCGATAACGCCTGCCGGACGGAAATACGCCCAGGTGAATTCTTCTTCGCGGGTCCACACCAGCTTGACCGGCCGCTTCGCCGTCCGCGCCAGTCGCGCCGCTTCAATCGCTGCTTCCCCGGTGTGCTTGCCCCCGTACCCCGATCCCGTATCCGGCATCAGCACGCGGACGCTTTCCTCTGGAATCCGAAAGGCCTCGGCCAGTTCACTCCGTACACCGAAAGGCCGCTGCGTGCCCGTCCAGACGGTTAAATTGTCGCCCGACCATTGCGCCAAGGCAGCGCGGGGTTCGAGCGGCGCATGGGCGATATAGGAGACGGTGTAAGTCTGTTGCAGGCGATGATCGGCAGAAGCTTGCGCTTTTTCCACCGAGCCTGCCTCATAGCGGGACGCGTCCCCTGTCGGGTCCTTGCCTGCGGTCGCATTCTTCTTCAAATACTCAAATAGCTCTTTGTTCGAGGGCTGCGGTTCAGCCTTCCACTTCGCGCGAATGGCAGCGACGGCACGAGAGGCAATTTCTGCGTTCGGAGCCACCACTCCGACAAAATTGCCATCGCGGACAACAGTTACCCCCGGAATTTGTTCAGCCTCGTGCGTGTCAATAGAAACAAGAGTCGCTCCGAAAGACGTTGGCCGTAGAATCTTGCCGTGGAGCATTTCCGGCAATTTCTGGTCGGACGGATAGCGATGCTTCCCCGTGACAAAATCCCGCCCATCGACTTTAGGCAGTGATTGGCCTTGAACTGTGCATTGAGTCGCCGGAATGAGAGGCTCTTCCGTGGAGATGGTTTGGGTGAGCTGTTGTCCCTTCACTAGGACTGCGTAGTCGAGAGATCGTTTGGTCCCCGGATCGGTGACTCTGCCGTCAACGGCGACCAGGCGTTTGCGATCGGTCTGCCATTCGGCTGCTGCCAAACCAATCAGCAGATCGCGAGCGGCTGCGGCAACTTTCCTCAGTTGCGGACTCATGGTGGGGGTGGTGCGACTGCCGAACGTCCCCATGTCGAACGGAGTAAACTGCGTATCACCCATCACCATTTGGATTCTGTTCACCGGGACATGCAGTTCTTCGGCGACGCACTGGCTGAGAGACGTCCGAATGTTCTGCCCGACCTCCACCTTGCCGGTGTACACCGTTACGCTGCCGCTTTCGCCGATGTGCAGCCAGGCTCCGATATGCCTGGGAAGAGATGCGCCCTGTGTTCCTTGTCCTCCAGCGCCCGATTCCTGCAGGGCGCGCGCATCCTTTAACACGCACACAATCAAAACGCCAGCGCCGAGGAATCTGAAGAATTCACGCCGATCGACGTCGAAGTGATACGTGGACGGCGCAGCGAGTTCGAACCGATCTGGTTCCGAGCCACTTTCGAAATTGAAATCTTTGCTCATTGCTTCGAATCGTTCATCGCCTTCGCTGCTCTTTGTATGGCCAACACAATGCGCGGCTGGGTTCCACAACGGCAAATGTTACCCTCCATCGAACGAGCGATTTCCGCCGCGGACGACTCGCGCCTGGCATTCAACAGTGACACTGCCGTCATGATCATCCCGGAGGTGCAGTAGGCGCACTGCATGGCGCCCTCATCAAGGAATGCCTGCTGCACAGGGTGGAGGCGGTCGCCTTGGGCGAGGCCTTCAATCGTTGTGATTTGCTTCTGGGCAACGTCACCAACGCGGGTAATGCAGGAGCGGCGAGACTTGCCGTCGATCAGGACAGTACAAGCCCCACACTGGCCTTCGCCGCAGCCGTACTTGCTCCCTGTCAGGTCGAGGTGGTCGCGCAAAACGAAGAGCAGGCTGGAGTCGGAATCCGCGTCGGTGTTATAGATGCGCCCGTTGACGTTTAATTGCTGGACCTTAGCCATGCGAAGCCTCCTCTGTCGGAGGAGTGTTGCGTAGCACTATCCACTCGCGTGGGGTGCGCTTTTCGCGAGCAAGAATTTCAGTTTATGTCACGGCAAGAGGCGATGTCCAGCCAGACTTTCAAAATATACGAACATGTTCAATTTCGTTTTGAATCTAAAACAGAATGGCTCTATGTGCGAGACCTCGTCGCCGTAGAATTGACTGGGTTGCGAGGCATCTGGCCAGTAAGAACTCGGACAACTTCCTCAGCCGCCTTGGTCTGCAATTCAACCAGCGACTCTACAGAGTAGAAGCTCATGTGCGGCGTCAGGATTACATTGTTGCGGCCAAGAAGGGGCAGGCCAGTCGGCGGCTCTTGCGATAGAACGTCAAGCGCCGCACCCGCGAGTTGTCCAGCATCGAGCGCGTGCGCCAAAGCGTCTTCATCGACGATGGGACCGCGCGCCGTGTTAATCAAATAGGCCGTCGGCTTCATTTGACGGAACACTTCGGCATTGAACAGTCCCTGGGTTTCCGGCATCAGCGGAGTGTGGATGGAAATGTAGTCGGAAACTTTTACCAACTCGTTAAAATCGACCTTCACGACGCCTGCGGCAGCCGTAACATCGTGCTGAACAAAGGGATCATAGGTCACAACTTTGAGACCAAACGCTTTTGCCTTGGGCGCAACCAACTGCGGGATCCTGCCGAAACCAACCAAACCGAGAACTCTTTCGCGCAAGCGATGAATGGGAACGGTCGCAGACATTTCCCACCGGCCCGCGTGAACGCTTGAATTTGCGAATGGGATCTTGCGCACCAAAGCAAGCAGCAATGCAAGAGTGTGATCGGAAACTTCATCGATGCAGTAATAAGGCACTCGGGTGACGACAATACCCGCATCGGTTGCGGCTGGAATGTCCACGTTGTCCACGCCAATTCCGAATCGAGCGATGATTCGACATCGAGACATTTGCCGGATCATGTCGCCTGTGATCTTGGCGTAAGTAACCAGCACGGCGTCGGCGTCCCGTGCGACTTTCAGGATGGCGTCCGCCGTCGGTTGGTCTGCGAGGCTTAATTCGGCGCCGATTGTTGACAGCACTGCACGCGCTGGATCGAGGTTCGGAAACACAGAGTCGGCGACTGCGACCAGGAATTGCCCCATGCTAACGCGCCATCGCTTCTTCCATGTGTTCCATGAGAGTGAAGACCACTGGACCTTGGCCTGAAACTAAAACGTTCTCTTCCAGGCGCGTGGTCTGCTGGAGGCCGGGGTGCCCGGCGAAAGTTTCAATTGCGAAGTACATGTTTTCTTTTATTTCAGCTGGGAATTTCAGCGAATAGGCCCGGGAAACCCACATGCCTTCATAGAGAGTAAGGCCGATACTGTGGGCGAACTGCTGCAAAGTAACCGTTCCGTATTTGTCATCGTCGTACTTGGGGAAGGCCGCAGCGACGTCTGCCGTGGTGTTGCCCGGTCGCAGCTTTTCTAGCCCGGCATACATCGAATCGTAGACTTCGCGATACAGATCGATTTCTTTCTGGTTCATCTTCCCCGCGCATTTGAAGCAGCGCACAAAATCAATAAAGTAGCCGGAAGGCCCAACCGCGTTGATGTCCACGATTACAAGGTCACCTTGGCGGATGATTTTCTCAGTCGCCCAGCGGCGGTACGGACTGGTGTTGCCTCCAGAGGCCACAATGATGTCGTAAATGATTTCGCAACCTCGCTCCAGCATGAACTCGTGCACCTTGGCTTCGATCTCACGCTCACGCACTCCGGGCTTAAGCCACTCATTCTTAATTCGCCACATAGCAGCGTCGCCGATGCTGGCTGACTGCTTGAGCAGCTCGATCTCGTCGCGAGTCTTGACGACGCGTGCGGCGGAGACTGCCGGCCACGCATCCACGATGTTCAGACCGCATTCTTGAAACGCTTTCAGCGCCGGCATATCGAAGTTGTCGATGCCGATCCGCTCCTTGCGGACTCCGTAGGCCTCCAGGACGTCGACCACGCTCTGCGCCATTCTGCCGGCCATGACTGGAACCGCGCCCTCCGCCCATTGCCAGGTGATGGCTGGGTTGATGCGGCCTTCCATCCAGGGCAAGTCAATCTCGGCGCAGTGCAGGTCTGATCCCGCAGTCTCGAAAAGAACGGGCTCAGCGCCGTGGGGTAGCACTACGTAGCGGATGTTGATGTTGTATTTCCAATTGCCCTGATAGGAACCAGTGACATAGCGAATATTGGCGCCCGCGAATAGAACCAGAGCGCCCAGGTCACGAGCATTCATCTGTTCCTTCACGCGCTGCAAACGATCTTTGCGTAGCCGATCGAAGTCGACGCGGTATTGCCAGTCAGCGCCGGTCTGGCTATAGACGCGGCGAGGATCCCATTCATGTGGCTTGCCGATGAAACTCGTATCCATTTGACGAAGTCTCCGAGGGTGTAACTTAGTTTATTTGATTGCGGCGAAAAAAGAACAAGTTCAGAAAAGCAGGCCCACTATACATCGGTGTCTGCGTCCCAGTCCAGAAAGTGATCTTGAGTTCAAATCAATTCGAACTCGAGCTCGCCCAGTTTCTCCACACTGCAGGCGATTCTGTCGCCAGCCTTGAGCCAAATCTGCTTGTCCTTGGGATGGCCCAGAATCACGCCTTCCGGAGTCCCTGTGAAAATTATGTCCCCGGACTTAAGAGTCATGTGCCGGGAAATATAGCTCACGATCTGTCCACTGGTGAATATGAAATCTTCAGTATTCGAAGACTGTCGAGTTTCTCCGTTGACTCGACACTCAATCTTGAGTTGGTCCGGATTAACCTGGTCGGCGGTAACCAGATACGGACCCAAGTGAGCAAACTGATCAGGGGTTTTTCCAACCATCCATTGTCCGCCAGTGTCGAACTGCAGATCCCTCGCACTAAAATCATTGCCTGTACAATAGCCAGCTACGTATGAAAGCGCATCCGCCTCGCTGACGTTCTTTGCGTTTCTGCCGACAACGATCACGAGTTCGGTTTCGTAATCAAACTTCTTCGCAACCTCGACTGGCAGTCTGATGGCGCTGCGGTGGGCGCTGAGCGAATTGTTGTACTTATTGAACAGTACCGGTTGGTTTGGGATTGCCATATTGACTTCTTTGGCGTGCCGCCGATAGTTCAGACCCACGCACACAATCTTCTCTGGATGGGTGACGACTGGTTCGTATTGAATGCTCTCTTCGTTGAGAAAGGCGGACTGAGCCGCATCGGATTCCAGAGCTGCGTCGACCAGCGCATTCAGACTTGGCCCGTCTTCATCCTGAAGCAAATCGTCCATAGTGGCCGGAGCGTGCATGTGCAAAAGCTGTGCCGCGTGCGGCGCATCCAGAATGCCTTTGCCAGTCTTGACGCCGAGCCGGTATTTCCCGTCGCGACGTATGGCTAACAGTGTCAGTCCCCGCGCCATGCCGCGCGCACGCTTGTGGACAGGTTTAGAATTGGCGTGCTTTGAGTCAGGATTCCCCAATCTTGACCACCTCCGTGTGCAGCAGCATTGTACTTGAGCTGCATTCTCTTTAGCGCTGTGCCGAGCTTCGCGTCAAGAGATCCCGTATCGTTCCTGCGCTCTTCCTCAAGTCAGTAAGGTCGCAGTGCTTCCACCGAAATAATTCTCGCTGTTTTGTTGAGACATTAATATTTTCAACCGGGTTGAACTTGGCTGCAGAACTTTTTGCTCTTGGTGCCAGTTGTTGACAGGGCTTGAGTTTCTGTATACCGTTGGCGGCGTGTCACCTGAGAAAACCTCTAATGCCCCTGTCCCTGGGCTGGTAATCGAGCGGACCGGAGAGGTTCTGACCTTTACGCTCGACAATGCCGACCACGGCAACCAGGTCACCGGCGCAATGTTCGACGCGATGTTGGCCACGCTTCAAGAAGAAGCAACTTCTCCCCGCGCACGCGTTTTGCTTATCCGAGCGCACGGCAAGGTCTTCTGTACGGGGCGAGAGCGCACGGGCCGGGACGTTGAGACGATCCGCAGCGAAGCTGGTCGCATCATCGAGGTCAAGCGTTCGTTGCGAACTTCGCCTTTGATCAGCGTCGCGGAAGTGCAGGGCGATGCCTTTGGCTTCGGCTTTGGCCTCGCGATCTTGTGCGACTTCGTTCTGGTGGCTGAGCACGCCAGCCTAAAGTTTCCCGAAATGCGTTCTGGTCTCCCGCCCGCAGCCATCATGGCCTATCTGGGTGAGTACGCATTGCCGCGCTTTACGTTTCCGCTTGTACTCTTCGGCGATCCCATCGCCCCGAAGGATGCTATGCAAATCGGTCTCATCTCGCAAGTTTGTTCGGCTGATCGTTTGCCCGGGGAAGCCGATGCTTTGATCGAGCGAATTCTTCAGCTCGACCCGACTGCGGCGCAACGCTGCAAGGAATTTTTCCAGACCGCCCAGCAGAACAACTTTGCCCAGAATTGCCGTCTGGCCATCGAAGCTTTGACCGTAAGCAGCCTGACCGTGCTTGCCAGGGGGAAATGAACTGGCTGCCACGGCGAATGCGGGCGCACGTCTCGATCGGCTTCCAGTTTCCTCGTTTCACCGCCGGATTTTGTGGCTGATCGGCATCGGAATGTTTTTCGATGGTTTTGACATCTACGTAGCCGGCGCCGTCCTCGGTGGGACGCTCAAGAGCGGCTTTTCCACCCTGGGTCAGAACGCCGAATTCGTCTCCGTCACATTTCTGGGAATGATGTTGGGGGCATTCTTCACGGGTTTTCTCGGCGACCGGTACGGGCGGCGCTTTACGTATCAAGCGAACCTCGCAATCTTCGGTCTCGCGTCCATCGCGGCGGCCTTTGCGCCTTCTATGCTGGTGCTGATCTTGCTGCGGTTCGTCATGGGACTGGGGCTGGGAGCCGAGAACGTGGTGGGGTACGCGACCATGACCGAGTTTGTTCCACCGCAAGCACGTGGGAAATGGCTGGGCATCGTTTCGGTTTTTGTGGTGAGCGGCTTGCCGGTCACCGGACTTCTGGGAACCCTCCTCATCCCCCGTTTCGGTTGGCGCATCATGTTCGTGCTCGGCGGACTGGGGGCGATGGTGGTCTGGTATTTGCGAAAGGCGCTGCCAGAGTCACCGCGTTGGCTGGAATCAGTCGGCCGGTCGGAAGAGGCAGATGCCGTTCTTCGGGCCATCGAACGCGAAGTGTCCCTCCATCACGCTCTCCTGCCGGACCCTGTGCCCGCTCCGTCCAAGATCTATTCGCGTGGACTGGGTTCGCTTCTCAGTCCTGTGCTGTTGCCGCGCATGATCGTGGGCGCCACTACTCTAATCGTGGTCAACACGTTGATCTTCGGATTTGTCACGTGGCTGCCGACGTTTTTTGTTCAGGAGGGACTCAGCATTGCGTCGTCGCTCAGGTACTCTCTCATCATTTCCCTGGGGGCGCCGCTCGGGACAGCGCTGGGCGCGTTCACGGCGGATTCGTGGGGGCGCAAGCCAACCATCGTTGGCGCTTCCGCGCTGACCATAGTCATAGGCAGCGTTTACCCCTTTGTCAAAGATCCTGCCGTTTTGCTGATCGTGGGTTTCTTGCTAATGGTTCCCATCTATGTCCTGGTCGCGGTCCTTTTTGCAATTTATATCCCAGAGTTGTTTCCGACCGAGGTTCGAATGCGGGCATCGGGAATCTGCAACACCCTCGGCCGCGGCGCGACCATCCTAACGCCCTTTGTCGTCGTCGCTCTGTTCAGATCCTACCGAGTCAACGGCGTTCTCGGTTTCCTGAT
>PLEA01000089.1 GCA_003136335.1 Acidobacteriaceae bacterium
AAAAACGACTGGGGCCAACTATCATGTGGCTGTCACCCGAATTGCGGGACTGGGATGGCTATCATGATTGATAAGGAAACTAAGGAAGCTGTTCCCGTCACGGCGTTTTTGAAAGGGGATCAACTGGCGCGGGATATTGCGAAGGTGAATGATGCGGCGCGCGGGAAGTTCTTGACTGTGGTGGGAATGGCGTTGTGTTTGATGAAGAATTACGATCCGTTTCAGGCACCGACGCATTTCAAGATGATGGATTTGTTGAAGAAGTTCGATAAGAACTTTAATGCNNTATGCGACGCAGGAAGGCGAGATTTCGTTCTGCGCTTACAACACGGGCGTGGGATGGCGGAACATCATCGAGAAGATGCATATGACGGCCACGCTTACCAAGTGGTACGAGGAACATGGGCGGCATGAGATTTTTGCGGGCGGCAAGAAAGTGAACATGGAAGACGCAACGCACTCGTTGCTGTTGCGGGATGACCTGGTCACGACCGAACTGCAGCATGATCTCGATAGCCGCGGCATCGCGAAAAACGCGCGCGAAGAAAAAACTCGCGCGCGGGATGCGAAGCAGAAACAGATTGCGGATGCGAAAGCTGAGGCGCGCGGGCCGGAGAAGAATGATGAGGCTTACAATGCGCGCATGGCTTCGCTTTATCGCGAAGTTGTGTTGAAAGAAAAGCCGGTGGTGGCGGAGAACGGGTTTATTCCGCTGGGAGCGCTGACTAAGGCCAATGGGAATGGAAATGGGTCGCATGCGCCGAAGCCAGAGATGGCGGAGCCGGTGGCGGGAGATTAGAACTGCACTTTTGGCTTTTAGCTTTTAGCTTAAACACGACGGGCCGCCTTCGGGCGGCCCGAGTCTCGTCGGTGTTTATCGTTGCGATTTCCTAGTGTCTAACGTCAAATTCAGCTGAATACACGACCAGCTCGGCCCCTGCGGCCGAGAAGTGCCTAACCCAGAAGTCCTTTACCATCCTGCACACCTGCGGAGTGAGGGGGCTGGCCCACCTTTGATTTTTTTGTTGCCAGCATCATCACAGAGTGAGGCTGCCCCACCCTTCGCGATTTTCGAAAGGTGGGCACCTCGGACGATGGTATCAGGGGGACTGGGCGAACCTGAAACTCGGCTCTCCCGTGGAATCTTCAGAGTTAGCCGTAACGAAAGAATATGGAGTCGAGGTCGCCGGTGCCCACCTTTCGAAACCCGCGAAAGGTGGGGCAGCCCACATTCTTTCGCCCCAAAAGTGGGCCAGCCTCCCACCCGTTGGAAGGGTCCACCGTCTTTAAGCGGATGTTTCCGGGGGCACATGTGTACGGGACGGGGTGTCCACATGTACCGGATACACGGTATCGACGATGACAGCCAACGAGGTTTAGCGTTTACTTATTCCCCCGTTCAAGGTCCGTCATGGCAGAGGAAAAGCCCCAATCCGAATTGATACGGCTCCGCAAAGAACAAAACAAGGCTCGGCGCGATGAGGTCTTCGGAGGTCTGTCGCCCGCAGAACTGGCGGAATACAACGGGAAAGCAGAGCGGATTCACGAACTGGAAAACTACTTTCAGGCAAGCGCGTTCGCTAAAAAGAGTTTATAGGCTGCAAGATTCCGAAACAGACACTCCCCAGGGTGAGGCTCATCAGCCGTATACTTTGCCGAGAAAAATTAGCCGCTTTCTCTTTCTTATGAGTTCCAGGACGTACCACCCTTCTGAAAAGCTGATCTCGGCATCTATGCCGCGCGTTTCCATTTGTGATCCTCGGCATCGTTCGGCGGCGGCTGCTGTTGCTGTTGTCGGAGCGACTTTAAGAACTCGGCGGCTTCTTCTTCGGTGCAATGTTTACGGTCTGCCACGAGTTTCTTAGCTTGCTCTGGGGTTAATTTTATGAAGGTGGGCGGAGAGTAGGGCTTTGTCTTCTGGTCTTCCGATTCCATGATTCCGTGACACCTCCTAAACCGGGGAAGTGTGTCACGTTTGCATTTGCACCGTTACGTCTTCTAATTCTTGTTACGAAATCCGAACGTGGGGTCCACTGCTGGCGCACAATTTCTAGCGGGAGTTTCCTAGGAATTTGAAGAAAACTGTGGGAACTATCGTGGGGCCAAGAAGTTAGCCAGGCGGCCCCGTATATACCACGCGCAATCAGAGGATCGTGGGTACGGCGCCAAGAAGTGGGGCCAGGATTTTCTGGTCCTCGCCGATCTCTTCGATCTGCAAACGCACGCGTGGCCTGCCCTTGCGGCCGGTCATATCGATGAGCCGGCAACAGCGCACCTCCGCCAACTCCGCCAGGAGGCGGCGGGAACCGCCGGCATAAGCGGTCTTCAGGCGAGCGCGGCGGTGCAGCAAGGTGACCAGTAGATACGCCGTCACGCACAAGAAGACGTGAACCCGTAATTTCTGATCGGTCCAGTGAAACTGCGGACGGGTGCTCAGCATGCGAGGATCTTTCAGATCGCGAAATGCAGACTCGGCTTTCGCTTGCCCGCGATAGGCTTCGACAATTTGGGCTGTGCTCCACGGGCGACGATCCGTAATCAGTACCCGCAATCCAAAATAAGCGGTGGTCAGACGCTGATATTCTTTGCAATTACTCCAAATCCGGAACTGCACCGCCCCGCGCTCGTCTAGCTCGACTTGGTGGGACAGCAAGGTGCGAAGATATTGGCGGCCGCAAATCTTATTCAGTTTCCGTTTCGCTGCTTCCACACTCGGGCTGCGATGCGAGCTCATCTCCAGCAGTTCCTGAGTGCTCCGCCGCATGGCCTGATCCAGTCCGCGCAGTTGTCCCTCATATAGTTGCGGGCTGAAGACCACCACCACTTCCCGTTGCGCCCCGGCGATCACCCGGGTGCCCCGCCAGGCACGCACGGTAGCGCCCGAGGAGAGTTCTACGGTGTCCAGGTCCGGGGCGGCTTCCTCCAGCAAGCTGCGATGATGCGAGGGACGAACCGCAGTCACATAATGCTCGCTGCTTTCCAGATTCTTTTTCGAAGAGGCTCCGGCATCGAACACCATGGTGCATTGCTCCTCTGCTCCGCTCAACTCGCGCAGACGCTGACGCAAGGGCTGAAGAAACTCGGCAAACGCTCGCATGTCCGAACAGGCTCCTTCATACAGCGCATGGCTCAAGGGCAACTGCGTATCCTGATCCACCACCAGGGCCAAGCCCAGTTGCCGCAGATCATGCCGGCCTTGTTTGTTGTGCCCGCGCTGCGGTAGTTTCGGGCGCAGGTTCGTGCTCGCAATATGGGTATAGAAGTTGGTGGTGTCATAGGCCAACATCTTCAGTTGCAGTTGTTCGATCCGCACCATCTCGCGCACGATATCGTGTTCGATGGCCGCCAACTTTCCCCCCGGCACGGCATTCATCTGGTCCCAAAAATGTTGGCGGGTCAGATCGGTGGCGGTGAAGTGCATCAGTTCGGGCAAATACGTGGTTTTGGCCCAGTCGGCAAAAGCCCGTTTGCTACGCGGAGCGCAGGCCCGCGCAATCATCGCCGCCACCAGGGACTCGCCCACGGTTAATTGGTTGCGGACCTGCACCTCGCCCGGTGCAGCCAGGGCGAGGTTGATGCGCCCGGCCACATCCAACTCCAAAGCCAAACGGTGGAGGGCGGTCACCGCGCCGGCCGAGACCGAACAGACTCTGACCGGCCCCGCTTGCGGTTCTTGTTGGCGCCGCAGGATATCTTCGACCCGGCCCAGGTGAGCCAGGACGCGTAGCGTGGGTTTGCCGTTTTTGCGGAAGGATTCGACGATGCGGTAGTAGGGGATGCCATGGGACTGGTAGCGCTGCAGGGAGGCCATGAATTACGTATATACTATAGCGAAGAGATCTCAGTCAAGGCCGAGTATTGCCCTGTGAAACAAGGGAATCCGGGAAGAAACAACGTCAATAACGCGAAGTAATTACGTATATACATGATGCGCCGCACGAACCCTTTCCCTGTCAATGACTTTGCTATTCAATGACTCCTTGTCGTGGGAAACTCCCGCTAGTCGGACCTGCGAATATCAA
>PLEA01000587.1 GCA_003136335.1 Acidobacteriaceae bacterium
TATCAGCCGTCAGCTTTCAGCTTAACATCCCACGCCCGAGAACTTCCGAGGCGCGAGTACGGGTCATTTCCGGCGCCAGCGAATACCATCTTTGGTGATCTCCGCAAGGATGCCTCCATCGGCGAGTTCGGCGCGGATCGCGTCTGAGCTTTTGAAGTCGCGGGCGCTGCGGGCTGCCTTCATATCAGCAATCTTTTTCTCGATGTCGGCGTCCGAGAGTTGCCCCGACTGAATGGCCTCCCGCAACTTGTCGGTTATGTCTTTGTCGCGGCCTTCTGTCGCGGCCCACTCGAAGACGCGTTTCATCTTCGGACCATCGTCGTCGTCGAGCACGGCAAAGATTTCATCGAACTTGGCCAATGCGGCGAGCAGCGACGGGACGTCATCTTTCTTGATTCCGCCAGTGTCGAACGCAGCATTCGCCTGACGCACCATCTCGAAGATCGCAGCTTGCGCCTGTGCGGTGTTAAGGTCATCGTCAAGCGCGGCCGTTATGCGCTCGATAGTCTGTGAGCCTAATGACTGCATCTCCGGGGTGGCACCTGAAGCGAAATTGCCCGACATCAAGCGCAGCCGAAAATTCCGCAGACGCTCAACGGACACCGCGGCCTGCTTGAGCCCATCGAAGGTGAAGTTCAGCTGATTCCGGTAAGGAACCGACGTGAGCAGGTAACGGATCGACGAAGGCTTGTGCCCTTTGAGAACCAGGTCGCGGAGAGTGAAGAAATTTCCCAGACTCTTCGACATCTTCTCGCCTTCGACCAGCAGGAAGCGGGCATGGAACCAGAAATGCACAAAAGGCTTGCCAGTAAAGGATTCCGATTGCGCAATTTCGTTTTCATGATGCGGAAAGACGAGATCTTCTCCGCCCGCGTGCAGGTCGAAGGTCTCTCCGAGTTCGTGCATGGACATGACGGAGCACTCCAGGTGCCAGCCCGGACGCCCCGGCCCGATCGCCGTATCCCACGAAGCTTCCCCCGGCTTGGGCGCCTTCCACAGAGCGAAATCCCGCGCGCTGTCTTTGTCATATTCGTCGACATCGACGCGGGCGCCATCCAGCATCCCGCTGAAGTCTCGTTTCGAGAGCCTGCCATACGGCGGAAACTTTGCGATGCGGAAGTAATAGGAACCATCGTCGGCGCGGTAGGCGAAGCCTTTCTCCACCAGCTTTGTGACGAAGTCAGCCATTTCCGGAATGTGCTCGGTAGCCCGCACCAACATCGGTTCCTCGATGCCGATCATTGCGGCGTCTTCGAGGAACGCCTTCTCATACTTCGCGGTGTACTGTTGCACGCTGACGCCGTCGCTCGCGGCGTTGCGGATAATCTTATCGTCCACGTCGGTGATGTTCATGACGTGCCTCACCTTGTATCCGCTCTGCCGGAAGAACCTCCGCAGAATGTCAACCGCAACGAAGGTTCGGAAGTTGCCAACGTGTCCGTAGTCGTAGACGGTGGGACCGCAGGCGTACATGCGGACTTCGTGGTCTCGAAGGGGACGGAAGTCTTCGATCCGCGACGACATGGTATTAAAAAGACGAAGCGCCATAGGAAGTTCTAGCACCGGGAAACGAAACTAAGATTCAGCGAACTAAAGATTCTAGGGTCGGCAAGAGAGTGGGTCAAATCGCCTTCAGATGGCCGGATTCCGGGCGGGCGGCAACGCATGCGTGTGCTCACGCAAGCGCTGCTGCACCAGAATGACGTAATGCAGTGCAGAGATGATGGTGAAGATAAAGGTGGCTCGAAGAAACTCTGTGCGCGCGATCCAGATCCCGCGCAATGGACGAATCTCAAACAGAAGGACGAAAAATACAGCGGCGATCTGCGAGAAGGTGTTGGCTTTGCCAAAAATGCTGGGGCGAAAATTTCGCAGGCCGGCGATCGCGAACAGAACCGCGCTGGCGGCGAGAATCGAAATGTCTCGGCTGAAGACCACCACCGTGAACTTCCACGGGATCTTGCGCAAGATAGAGAGCACAAGAAATATCGTGCTCAATAGAAGCTTGTCGGCTATCGGATCCAGATACTGCCCCAGCACAGTTTGTTGATGAAGCATCCGAGCTAATAGGCCGTCCAGCCCATCGCTGAACCCGGCGATCACGAAAACCACCAGCGCCCAAAGATAGCGCCCTTCCACCAGATGAATCACGATGAACGGAACAAATATCATCCGCAGCAGAGTGAGTTGGTTGGGCGCGGTGAAGATTTGCGAGAGTTTCACGCACGCTCCTTCGCAGCATGCGATCCGGAGTGGTGAAGGCCGTCGCTCGCCTCTTGTTGATCCTGATTGGAGGGTGCGAGAGCGGCAGATGGCTCCAGCCCGGTCTTGGCGAAGAAGCGCTGGGAGAGAGAAGGCAGACTTCCGTCGGGCAGGTCAAGTTCGACGCGCTCAATGCGGTGCATGGGAAAGAAAACGACGGCCGGAGTAAACGGCTCGCCGTCCCTCACCATCACGGCTAAATCTTCGAAGGAGGCGAGTTCCGCTCCGCTGAGGCTCAGCCCCTCAGGCGCGAGCGCCAGAATCATCCCCCAAAACTTTTCCCGCGGAGTGCTCAAAGTCGCAATCACGAGTGCACCTGGCATAAATGGCTCGCGTGTCTTGGCCGGCGCGGCTGGACTGCCGATTGAGGAATGCTTTTCCACGTTAAGATTGTCGCCGGGAGAAGCGTGCATTGCAAATCCGTACGACTCTAGGGAGTAAGCCACTAGCAGCGCCGCTCGCAGGATCTGCCAGCCGGGATGTGATATTGTGCGGCTTCGGGAGCGATGTACGCTTCGTCCTCCGGAAGCAGGCTGTCATATGGAAGCCCAATCTGCCAGACACATCTGTGCCGCTGGCATCAACTACGCACGACAGGAGGCGCGGAGGTAATGGCACCCATTCTGCTTTGGCTCATCCTGGTTCTTTGCCTGCTGATCTCTGTGGTCAAATATTTGATGGGGATCATTTTGAAGTTCTCTTTCCCCAGCACGAAAGCTCGAAAAGATTACGCCTATGAGCCAACTGTGAGCGTGTTGATGCCCTGCTACAACGAGGGCAAAACGGTTTACGAGACGATCGAGAGCATCAGCACGAGCAATTATCCGAGTCACAAATTTGAAGTGATCGCGCAGGACGACTGTTCCGTCGACGACAGCTACGAATGGATGCTCAAAGCCCAGCGCGATTTCACCAACATCCGCATCAGGACGGGGCGGAATGAAGTCAACAGCGGAAAGGCGCGCTCCGTCTGCAATGCCATGCAGCACTCCACCGCGGAGATCATCATCTCCATCGATTCGGATTGCATCTTCCATCCCGACGCGATTCGGGAGCTGACTGCCTGCTTTGCGGAGTCGCGCATGGGGTCGGTGGGCGGCAGAGTCGGAGTGAGAAATCCCAATGACAGTGTGATCACTGCCATCCAGACGATCATTTATTACTCCGCGTTTCAGCTTTACAAGATCCCGGAGAATTGGACCCGCAGTGTGTGCTGCATCAGCGGATGCCTGTTCGCGATCCGTCGCGAGTTGCTGCTCGAGATCGAGCCGGCGATCCGGGCGCGCAACTGGTTCGGGATTCCAGTGAATCAGGGCGAAGACAGGTTTCTGACCCATCAGACTTTGCTGAGGGGTTACGGAACCTATATCAACAACGACGCGCTCTGCTGGACTACGGTGCCGAACACGCTGTCGGTGCTCTTCAAACAACAACTGCGCTGGCGGCGTAGCATTGTGCGCGATTTTTTCTTCACTCTCAGAACACTGCCGCAACATGTTTGGAAATTGCATCCCAACACAGTGTTGACGCTCGTGCTGGTTCCGCTGGGAGCACTGGTCGGATTCCTGGTGGTGGTCACGATGCTCACCTCGGACCCGCTGGCTTGGGCGGGACCCATGCCGCTAATTGCAGCTCTTGGAATTGGAGCTGTTCTTACGTGGGTGATCAAGAAATATAGCGCCAAAGAAGCGGTAGCCCACCCCTTGGCCTTTGCCGCCTACGTAGCCTGGTCGCTGGTCAGCAGTTTGTTCCTCACGCCCCTCGCCCTGTGCACCATGGATTCCGCGGACTGGGGGACTCGAACTCTAGAACCACAAGAGGTGCCCGTTGGAAACAACCACAATTAATCCGCCTTCGTCCGAAGCGAAAACGAATACGCCTGCTGAAAGGAAACGAGCGCCAGCCAAGCAATCACTGCACTACCGGCTGGTCATTACGCTCTACCGCGTCTTTGCCATCGCGGTGTTGTACCTAGTGCTGGCCGGCATTCTTGCCTATGCCTGGGTGATGGGGTTTTATGCGGTCAACAGCTCGTGGGCTGCACCGGTCATTCTCTCTGCGGCGGACGAGAAGAGCCTCGACTTTCGCGACAAGCTGGTGATCAGCCAGCAGACAATCGAGGATCTGAAGGTGGATACGAACAAACTGGAAAGCGGCGTGGCCGAGATGAAAAAGCACCGCGGAGCGCTGCTGGGGCTGGAGCCGGAACTGGGTGCAGCCATTGCGCGGGAGCGAACGCACAATCGCACGACCGGCCCAGAACTTGCGACACTCGACCGACAGAAGCAAGCCGACAATGTGAAAACGCAAAAAGTGTTGGCACAACTCAAGGAAGTGGAGACCAACATCAACAAGGACTTGTCCGCGGGATTGATCACCAAGGGCGATGCGGCGACACAACTGTCTGCGTTGAACACGGCCGAGGGCGCCTATACCGATAGCAGAATTGCCGAGATCCTACTCACAGACAGTGTTCTGGACAAGACAACGACTGGCACGAACTCGCTGGATGTACTCGAAAAACAGGCGGAGCTGCGGTCTGAGGTCGCTCAGTTGGATGTCGCCATCAATGTCGCGGAAAAACAGCTTCAGGAAGAGACACGACAAGTCGATCGACTAAGACAGGCGATTAGCACGGCCAAGCAGAGTCCGTATTACCTGAATGCGTCTGGCGAGAAGACGTTGTATTTCGCATTTGTTCCTTATGACAACCAGGTTAACGCGTTGGTTGGCGCTCCGATCTACGACTGTTACCTGAACATGATCGCTTGCCGTAAGGTAGGTACGGTGAAGCAGATCTTTACTGGCGAAGAGGAAGCCCTGCATCCCATCTTCAAAACCCAGATTCGCGGCTTCCTGATTCAGATGAATCTGGACCATGCGGAATCTGCGAAATCAAAGACCGTGTTTCTGGGCCGCAAACCGGTGCTGTTCTGAGGAGAACGAGCATGTTCCTGAATAGCTGGAAGATTCTGATGGTCTCGGCTTTGTTTATCGCAGTCCCGGCATGGGCGGCGGATCTGAACGATCAGCTGGCCTACTGCTCCTACGTGATGGAACAGGCACAGGCCCAGCGGGATCTGCTACGCACGCCGATTGCCTTGGCAGGCATCACTCAGCCCGAGACTGGCTTGCCGATGCAACTGGTAGCGGGCGCTTCGGTCGGCCTCTCAGATATAAGGAAATCCAGTCTAGCCATGGAGGCGGCACGCAAAAACTGCGAGCTATACAAGGCCACGACGGGAGCCCAGCAGGACGTCCAATACGCGCTGTCCAGTCTGGAAAAGGAAGCTCTGAGCAACCGGCTAGCCTTAATCGATCAGGCTTCGAAGTCGTTGGATGCGCTGATGGAAAAGACCTCAAAGATGGTGGAGGCCCAGAATGCGACGCGCCTTATGCTCTTCACGCTGCAAACCATGAAGATCAAGCTTAACGCTGACCAGGCCGACACCGAGTCGAAGATCACCGCGCTCTACGTTCCAGCGCTGAGTGATAAACCCTTGAAAGAACTGGTCGTAGAAAAACTCAGCAGTGAAGCGAACCTGCAAAAAGCGCTGGACAAAGTAAGCCGGCAGAATAACTGGGATGTGGCGCTCTCAGTCGGCGTACATCAGCAGGTCAATCCGGTGGCCTACGGCGCACAACCGTACGGTGCGGTCTCGGTAAACTACAATCTCGCGAGCCGAGCCATCAACAAACATCTGGATCGTTCCGTCGAAGCCTACGGCGAATGGAAAAAAGTGCAGGAGGGCGATGTTGCACGCAGCGCGGAGGTACTTCGACAGCAGTTGGTGGAAAGCGTCTCAGTGCAAGAATCCAAGCTGAAGTCGCTGCAGGAAGAAAGCGGACAGATTGAGAAAAATCTTCAGATCATTGGCAATCCGGACACTTCAGCTGCCTTCGACTTCCACAATCAACTGACGGCCGCGCAGTTGCTTTTGCAAGTCGAGACCGGCGATGCCAGCTTCCGAATTACGCGGCTGCGCGAGTATCTGGCAAAGAATTACTAACTGCTCACTTTGACCGCGAATTTCGGTATGCTTGGCGGACATGCACCCAGCGGCTGCAACTCCGGTGATTGAATTCCGTGATATCTCATACCGCGTTGCCGAAACGCAAGTGCTCTCCGGATTCAATCTGCAAGTCCAGAGCGGTGAGACTGTGGTGCTGTTGGGACGGAGCGGCTCAGGCAAGACTACATCGCTTAAGCTGGTCAATCGCCTGCTGTCTCCTACATCCGGGGAAATCCGCGTGAAGGGTGTGCCAAACACAGAGGCCGAGCTCATTCGCTTGCGACGTAGCATCGGCTATGTGATCCAGGACGTGGGCCTGTTCCCTCATTTCACCGTCGAACGAAACATCGGGCTGGTTCCGAAGATCGGAGGCTGGCCCCAGGACCGGATTCGCGCGCGCGTACAAGAGTTGCTGCAGATGGTGGGGCTAGCGCAAGAGATAGCATTGCGGTATCCGCATCAGCTATCGGGCGGTCAGCGGCAGCGGGTCGGCGTGGCCCGGGCGTTGGCTGCAGATCCTGAAATCCTGTTGATGGACGAGCCTTTCGGGGCGCTCGATCCTCTTACACGAGATGAGCTGCAACGCGAATTTCTTTTGTTGCAGCAGAGACTCCACAAGACGGTCGTGTTTGTCACGCATGATCTGCGCGAGGCGCTGCGGCTCGGCTCGCGAATTGCATTAATGGAAGCGGGGCGGCTGGTTACCGTCCTTGCGCCAAAGGATTTCTTGCGGTCCTCCGATGCATTGGCGTCCGCCTATGTCAGAGCGTTCGGCGAAGGTTTGGAGTCGGCTGCAAATCGAGGCACGTCATGAACGTCTTTCGATTCATCTGGCAGAATCACGGCCAGGTGCTGGAACTCACGCTGGAGCATCTTCGGCTGGTTGGCTTCTCGACGCTGTTCGCGATGCTGATCGGCATCCCGCTAGGCATTGTGATCGCACATCGGCCGCGCTTCAACAAGCCGGTGTTGGCGAGCGCTAACATCATCCAGACGATCCCCAGCCTCGCTCTTTTCGGATTTCTACTGCCCGTGCCGTGGCTGGGCGAACGCGCCGACAGACTGGCGATTCTGGCTCTCACTCTTTATGCCTTGCTGCCCATCATCCGGAATACATATACCGGAATTCGCGGAGTCGATGCCGCTGTGATGGAAGCTGGGCGTGGGATGGGACTCACGGAATCTCAGCTTCTGTTTCAAGTGGAACTACCGCTTTCCGTGAGTGTGATCCTCTCAGGCGTGCGAGTGGCCGTTGTGATTTCCGTGGGCTTGGCGACGATCGCCGCAGCGATCGGGGCCGGAGGTCTGGGAGAGTTCATCTTTCGGGGTCTGGCTATGGTCGATGACCGAGTCATTCTGGCCGGAGCCATTCCAGCTGCACTCCTGGCGCTGCTGGCCGATTTCGGCGTGGGATGGCTGGAGAGGCGTCTACAGCCACGATGAGGATTTCTCAATCGAGTCTTTGTATTTCGGTTCTTGTCGCAGCCGCGTTGCTGGTGCCGTCGTGTTCTCCGTCGCACTCAGACCGCGTCGTGGTTGGTTCCAAGAATTTCACCGAATCGTTTCTATTGGGTGAGATCGTCGCGCAGATGATCGAAGCTCACACCAACCTGAAAGTGGATCGACGCTTTTATCTGGCCGGAACCTATATCTGTCAGCAGGCGATTCTGGCCGGGCGCATCGACATATATCCCGAATACACTGGCACCGCGCTTACCGCGATTCTCAAACAAAAAGCGAGCGCTCAAAAGCAAGAGGTTTATCAGCGGGTCAAGAGTGAATACGAACGTCGATTCGCGCTCACCCTCGGCCCTCCCTTCGGCTTCAACGATACTTTCGCGATGGAAATACGGGGCGAGGATGCTCGGCGTTTGAACATCAAGACTCTTTCGCAGGCGACCGCGTTCGCTCCACAATGGCGCGCCGGGTTCGGCTATGAGTTCATGGAGCGGCCGGATGGATATCGAGGCTTGGCGGCGACGTACGGTCTGCACTTTTCCGGACAGCCGCGCATCATGGATTTGGGCCTGCTCGCGCGGACTCTAAAAGATCACCAGATCGACTTGGCCGGCGGCAACACCACCGACGGGCTGATTCCAGCTCTGGGTTTGTTCGTGCTGCAAGACGACCGCCATTATTTTCCTCCCTATGAGGCGGTGCCAGTAATACGCCAGCAGACTCTGCAGCAGCATCCGGAGGTGGCCCAAGTGCTTGCCGGATTGGCGGAAAAGATTTCCGATGAGGAGATGCAAAGTTTGAACTATGCGGTCGATGGACAGCACCGCGACGCCAAAGAAGTTGTGCAGGAATTTCTAAGACGTAAGGGACTCATGCGATGACTAGTTCATCGCGAATGTCGGGAATTATCCACTTGACATACCCAAAGGAGAAAATCTAAAAATGGAATACCGTGACAGGGTAGAAGTTAGCATCTGGATGGATGAACACCTTCAAGCTACGTTGGAGTTCATGCAGGCAAATATTCCGTCCACAAAACTCCTCGGCATAGCCGGCAGCCTGCCGGACGTGGCAGGGCTCCTGTGGGGGAAGTTGTTACAGGAGCCTGTCACAGCAATAAAGCTGGAATCGGGCAAGCCGATTAAATCGGATCGGGAGCATCCGTCACTATCAGCCGCCATTTGATTGACCCCTGAGCGATGCTGTGCTGGTGGTGGTTCTGCGGTGGGAGTGGCTTGTCTACTGTGTGAACGCTTTCCCGTCCGCAACCATCGCAGCGGTAGATGCCGGACCAAGCAATTTTAACGCCCGGAGAATACGTCTTGTCGAACTCTGCGGAATCCCATACGACGAGGAACTTCTGGTATTTGTAGCCTGCCATCAGTGAACTCGCTTTCTGAGGGAAGGCGAACGTTATACCACAGAAACCACTACTCTAGGACTTCTTGGGCTTGTCCTTTGGCTTTTCCTTATCCGACATCTTCACCTGCGCCAATCCTGCAACCGCTTCATTGAAAGTGAGCGGGTAGAGGGATACTGGCGCACCTTCTTTGCCTGCTGGGTTTGGGTTGTGTATCTTGCGACTCATAGCGCCATTCTAGCACCCCCCGTCTAGACCGCTTCTGACTACATTTGTCCACTTGTCAGCCTTGTAGGGCGAGTGGCGCGGCGGAGTT
>PLEA01000090.1 GCA_003136335.1 Acidobacteriaceae bacterium
TCGCCTCCGCTGCTGAAGCGGATGGTAATGGCGGGGTGGTACGGGAGGAAGTCGGGGCGCGGGTTTTATGATTACTCAAACCCGGAGAAGCCGCGGGCGGGAAAATTCTAAAGAACTCACCACAGAGTCACAGAGACACAGAGAAAAACTAGAAAATGGTTCTTGGGCTTTTCTGTGCCCCCGTGGTAGTTGTTGATCTTCGCGAGTCCGCCGGCGCTACTGTTTGTAAACTTCGCGACGGTGGCCGATGCGAGGACCAGGACTACGAGGCGGTCGTTTTCCAGGGAGCAGATGAGGCGGTAGTCGCCGACGCGGTATTTCCAGAATTCGCTGAGAGCGCCTTGGACTGGCATTTGGTTTCCATCGACGAGGCCAACAGCATTGAGGAAGACTCCGGGTATGGCGATGGAGTCACGGAGATGATCAACAGCACGCGCAATAATCCGAACGCCATCATCTTGGGTACATTTCATACGTACAAGACAAATTGATCATCAGGGAGCTTGGTTGATCCGTGTTAGTACGCGGGAATCCGCTCAGGATTGAATTTATGAACTTCGAAAACATACTTCTGGAAAAGAAAAACACGATTGCTTACGTCACTGTTAACCGGCCGAAGGTGCTCAATGCGCTCAACATGGCGACCATGGAGGAGTTGCGGGGGGCGTTTCACGATATTAAGAACGACAAGAATATTCGTGTGGTGATTTTTACGGGGTCGGGGGAGAAGGCGTTTATTGTTGGGGCGGACATCAGCGAGCTGGCTAAACACGATGCGGTCTCGGGGAAGGAATATACGCATCGTGGGCAGTCGGTGCTGAACCTGATTGAAAATTTGGGGAAGCCGGTGATTGCTTGCATCAATGGATTCGCGCTCGGAGGGGGATGCGAGATTGCAATGGCTTGCACCATGCGGCTGGCTAGCGAGAACGCGAAGCTGGGGCAGCCGGAGGTGAAGCTGGGGATTATTCCAGGGTATGGCGGATCGCAGCGGTTGCCGCGGCTGGTGGGCAAGGGGCTGGCCATGCAGATGGTGCTGGCGGGGGAGATGATCACGGCGCAGGAGGCGCATCGCATTGGGCTGGTGAATGAAGTCACCGCGGCGGGCGAGTTGATTCCGCGCGCGGAGGCGATTGCGGCGAAGATTATTGCGAACGCTCCGCTGGCGGTGCAGTATGCGATGGAGGCTGTCAATAAAGGGATGGAGATGACGCTGGCCGAGGGGCTTTATCTGGAGGCGACTTTGTTTGGCGTGTGCTGCGCTACGGAAGATAAGAAGGAAGGGACGACGGCGTTTCTGGAGAAGCGGGCGGCGGCGTTCAAAGGGAAGTGATTCTTTGCCACGGATTTGAACGGATTATCACGGATTAAGGGCGAACTTACCACGGAGGCACGGAATCACGGAGAAGAAAGATAAATTGAAAGTGGAAAATCCTTCTGAGGATGAATTCCGTGCAGTGGAGGGAGAACTCGACGCTAAGGGGCGGCGGTTCGCCATCGTGGTTTCGCGGTTTAATGCGTTCATCACGGAGCGGCTTTTGCTGAGTGCTTGCGACGGGCTGCTTCGTTGCGGTGCGTTGCGCACGGATATCGAGATTGCGCGGGTGCCGGGGGCGTTCGAGATTCCGTCTGCGGCGCGGACGCTGGCGCTGACTAAGAAATACGACGCAATCATTTGTCTCGGTTGCCTGCTGCGCGGGGACACGGCGCATTATGACGTAATCGTGAACGAAGTCACACGCGGCATTGGGCAGTCGGCGCAGGAGACTGGCGTGCCGCATGCGTTTGGGGTGCTGACTTGCGACACTCTGGAGCAGGCGATTGATCGGGCTGGACTGAAGATGGGGAATAAGGGGTTCGAGGCGGCGCTGGCGGCGCTGGAGATGGCGTCGTTAAGGGAAGCTATCAGCTCTCAGCGATCAGCTGTCAGCGAGAAGCAGATTCCTCGCATCGCTCGGAATGACAAAGCTGAGCAGATTCCTCCTTCGCGCTCCCCGAGGCGTCGGAATGACAAAGCCAAGAGCAGGAACATGCAGAAGAAGCGCGGATCGTCCCTGCTGTAAAGTAAACTGACCACTAGTCACTCGTCACTAAACACTGCTTATGGGTACTCGCCGCAAATCTCGGGAGATGGCGCTGCAGATGTTGTTTCAATCGGACCTGGGCAAACAGGATGCCGAGCAGGTACGGCGGACGTTTTGGGCGGAGCATGGGGCGGCGAGCGCGGAGGTGCGGGGATTTGCCGACGATTTGTTTCGGGTAGCGATTGATCGCGGCGGCGAGATCGATGGGCTGATTGAGCGGCATGCGGAGCATTGGCGGATGGAGCGCATGGCGGCGGTGGATCGCAACCTGCTGCGCGCGGCGGTGGCGGAGATGATGGCTTATCCGGACACTCCGCGGGCGGTGGTGATCAATGAGGCGCTGGAGATTGCGCGGAAGTTTTCTAGTCCGGAGTCGGTGCACTTTGTGAATGGGGTGCTGGATAGTGTGGGGAAAGAGCTGGCGGGGAGTTGCCAGTAGGCAGTTGCCGGTTCTCAGTTCTCAGCCTCTCTCTTGCAGATTCCTTTCCCCGATCTAAAGAGTTATGGCGTTGTCGGGTCGGAGTGTTCCTGAAACACGACTCGACTCCGTCTTCTGAGCTAAGGTGCGAGGGCGAGGACGCCCTCGCGACAGCCGGCAGGATGCCAGCGCTACGTTGCGGCTGCGTCTCAAAGACCGAATACTGAGAACTGAGAAATGCTTACGGTCTGGCGGCTACTAGGTTCAGGGTGCAGGGGATTTGGGGAGCCGTTAGGGCGCAGAAGGGATTCAGGTAGTCTGGCAGGTTGGGGAATGAGAGTTGGAATTGGTCGCTGCCGCCGAGTCCGGTGGTGAGTTCGTGCAGCAGGCCATCGCTGCCGGCGACCAAAATCGTGCCGGCATCCGCGCTGATATCCGCGCTGACCGGAGTGGCGTTGCCTGTGAGTTCGATGCCACTGGTGACGGAGCCGGCGGCGAAGTCGTAGATCAGAATGCTGGCGTGACCGGTGGCGACCACGTAGAGCAGCGAGCCGTCGGCTGAGGCGAAGAAGTTGATGGGCTGGATGGTTCCCTGACCCAATTCGACGCGTTGCGCCAACCGCAAGGGGTCGCCGCTGACGAAAGTCAGGAGTTGGGGACAGAGGGTTCCTGCGGCTGGAGGAAGGATGGTGGAGGTGACGATGTCGAAGCCGGTGGCGTCCAGCACAAGCACATGCGTCCCGTCGGGAATCGCGTTTCCGTAAGAGTCTCGGCCTTCGAGGTGAAGGCCGGGCAATACTCTCATGAAGAGGGGATTGGCGGGCAAGGGGACGGGCGCAGCCGAGACCTGATTGTTACAGGTGTTGAATGCGGTGAGATTGGCGGAGCTGCCGTTTGCCGAGGCCTCTGCTACGAAGGCGAATGCGCCATTCGGGGAGAAGGCGACGGTGTTCGCGTTGGCCGGTCCGGCCAGCGCAATCGGCGGCTGCAAGGCTTGCACCGGGGAATAGATGTAAAGCGAACTGCCACCGTTTCCGAAGATAAATGTTTTCAATCCATCGGGCGAAAATGCAGCTGCCACGCCTTGGGAGATATTCAACGCAGTGGCCGAAAGCGAAGTCGCGTTGGCTGTATTGACGATGTAGACCTGATTCGGAGTGTGGATGATATCGGAGAACACTGCGAGGGCTCCGGTGGTGGAGACGGCCAACACCGTTCCAGTGATGGTGCCGAGCCCGGTATAGGGGCTGTTGCTGGTGCCGAAATTGGAAGGATTGATCACCAGCGCTCCGAAGTTGCTTCCCATAAAAGCCTTATCGCCGGGAGGATCGAAGCGCAGCGAATTGGGCGGAGTGGGCAAAAAATTCGCGGAGCCCGGCGTGGCCTTAGCCGTCGAGACGCTGTACATAGCGGAACTGCAGGTGACGGGAGACTGGGCGGAGCATCCTGTACTAGTTGCCAGTAGAGACGCTGTGGGTGTGGCGCCGGTGATGAGTCCCGAAATCGCTCCATCCCCTACAGGCGGGGTCGGAACCCCACTGCTCGCGTACGGCGTCGCGTATACCGGAACGGGAATGAGTTGCTGGCAACTGATGAGTTGAGGAAACTGCGCGCTAAAGAACTGGGTGCACGAGGCTATGGCGGCGGGCGTGGAGAGTGAAGTGGGGACAAAGGGGTACCGGATGTTGCAGGTCGGGGGTGAGCAGGAAGCGGTCACAGACCCGGCGCCCGGCAAGGGAGTGGAAAGTGCGCAGCTTTGCAGGCACCCGGCCGCGATTCCCACAACCGCGGGTTGCGAGGCGCTCCAGGTCAAAGGCACTATGCTGAGGATGATTACATTATTCGTGTTGGGCAAGGACGTGTTGCCCATCACGTCGGT
>PLEA01000131.1:0-211 GCA_003136335.1 Acidobacteriaceae bacterium
AAGTGCAAGGTCATCCACCGCAAGGGTGTAGTGCGGGTGATTTGCGTCAACTCGAAACATAAACAGCGCCAGGGCTGAAGAGCCTTTGGCCTTTAGCTCTTGGCTTTTAGCTAAGAGCCAAAAGCCAAGAGCCAAAAGCCGCAAGCCAGGAGAGGTCAAGAACAATGGCACGTATTGCAGGCGTCGATCTTCCGCGCCAGAAGCACATCAA
>PLEA01000131.1:267-2698 GCA_003136335.1 Acidobacteriaceae bacterium
GGCGATCTGCGCAAGGAAGTTTCGATGAACATCAAGCGTCTCATCGAAATCGGCTCCTATCGCGGATTCCGTCATCGCCGCAACCTGCCGGTTCGAGGCCAGCGTACACATACGAATGCCCGTACCCGCAAAGGTCCGCGCAAGGGAACGGTCGCACAGAAGAAGAAGGCGACGTCAAAGACCTAAAACCAGCTATTAGCTGTTAGCCGTTGGCTTTAACGCGGCAGGTTCAAGCTAATGGCTAAAGGCTAAGAGCTAAAGGCTAACTTATGGCAAAACCAGCAGCAGCGGGCGGCGCAGCGGCCGCACCGGATAAAAAAGGCAAGAAGAAAACTTTCAAGAAGAAGGAGCGCAAGCACGTGCCGCATGGTCTGTGCTACGTGCAGGCGTCCTTCAATAACACGATCGTGACCATCACCGACATGAATGGCAACGTTCTGTCATGGAAGAGTTCGGGATCGCTCGGCTTCCGGGGATCGCGCAAGGGGACGCCCTTCGCCGCCCAACAAGCCGCGTCGAATGCCGCGAACATGGCGCGCGATCACGGCGTGCGTAGCGTGGATGTGCGCGTCAGCGGTCCGGGGTCGGGGCGCGAGTCAGCCGTACGGGCTCTGGCGGCTTCGGGAATTGAAGTGCGCTCGATTCGCGACGTGACGCCCATTCCGCACAACGGATGCCGTCCGCCGAAGAGAAGAAGAGTCTAAGGTTTCAAGGCTGCAAAGTTTCAAGGTTTCAAAGACAACCCTGCAACATTTCGAAACCTGGAAACGTTGAGACTTGTTTTATCGTCCGGGACGAAGGGTGAAGCCAAACCTGTAAACCGGTCATCTAAAGGAGAAGAAACTTGGCACGTTATACCGATGCAGTCTGCCGTCTATGCCGCCGCGAGGGCATGAAGCTGTTCCTCAAAGGCGCAAAGTGTTTCAGCGATAAATGTCCCATCGAGAAGCGCAACTTCGCTCCCGGACAGCATGGGAAAGACCGCAAAGCCAAGATTGTTGGCTACGGTCTGCAATTGCGCGAGAAGCAGAAAGCCAAGCGCATCTATTTCACGCAGGAAGGCCAGTTCCGCAACTACTTTGAGAAGGCCGCGCGCTCGCAGGGTGTGACTGGCGAAAAACTTCTGCAGCAGCTCGAACGACGTCTCGACAATGTGGTCTACCGCCTGGGTTTTGCGCAGTCGCGGCGGCAGGCGCGCCAGTTGGTGCGTCACGGACACGTTGCCGTGGATAACCGCAAAGTCAACATTCCTTCGTATGAAGTGAGCGCGGGGGAAGAGATTGCGATTCGCGAAAATAGCAAGAAGCTCACCGTGCTGGAACTGGCGAAGGAATTTGCCAGCCACGGAACGATGCCGGGCTGGCTGGAAGTTGATCGCGATGCATATAAGGCAAAAGTTCTCTCGTTGCCGAAGCGCGAAGATATTCAGCTGCCGGTGAATGAGCAGCTGATTGTTGAGTTGTATAGCAAATAGTCGTTCGTCGTTCGTCGTTGGCGAACGACCGATGACCGGCGACGGTTTTACGGTCCATATTTCGAGCCAGATCAGCCTCTGCTGACGTTTGACCTGAATCCGGACCGATTCAGGGAGTCAGCTTTGAGCCAAACGGCCGAAGGAGAAACACATGCTTTGGAAGGGTTTTCAGAAACCGAAACGTCTCGCCACCGACACTGCCAGCCTTACCGACAAATACGGCATGTTCTGGGCGCAGCCTTTTGAGCGCGGCTTCGGCACGACCGTGGGCAACGCTCTGCGGCGCGTGCTACTGAGCTCGATTGAAGGCGCGGCCGTCACTGCAGTGAAGATGGAAGGCGTGCTGCACGAGTTCCAGTCGATCCCGGGCGTGGTCGAGGATGCGACCGACATTATCCTCAACCTGAAGCAGATTCCGTTCAAGCTTTCGGGCGACGCGCCCAAGGCAATTTACCTGCGCGCGGACCAGCCGGGCGTGGTCACCAGCGGCATGATCGAAGCCGATGGCGACGTGGAAGTGCTCGACAAAGACGTGTACATTGCGACGGTGAGCGAGGGCGGCAAGCTTGACATGGAGATGCGCCTGAAGCGCGGCCGCGGATACACCTCTGCCGACAAGAACTTCGACGAGGACCTGGGCATCGGGTTCATCCCAATCGACTCGGTTCACTCGCCCGTGCGCAAGTGCAACTACACGGTCGAAGCCGCGCGCCTTGGGCAGATCACCGACTATGACAAGCTGACTCTCGAAGTGTGGACCAACGGCTCGATCACGCCCGCCGATTCGCTCGGCCTGGCGGCGAAGCTGCTGAAGGACCACATGAATATCTTCATCAACTTCGAGGAAGAAATTGAAACCGGCACGTCGTCGTCCGACGACCGCAAGCCTGAGATCCACAACGAGAATCTCAACCGTTCCGTGGAAGAGCTCGAGCTTTCGGTGCGCAGCTACAACTG
>PLEA01000054.1 GCA_003136335.1 Acidobacteriaceae bacterium
TTTGAATGCCGACGTTGAGAGTCTGCTTGTTTGGCTAAGGCCTCGGGAGTTTGCGCAGCCAGCCGTCCGAGCGGAGCAGCATCAGCTAGCCGTTCAGTAGCTCCTTCCGTTGAACATTGGGCACAATGAGTACGTCCCGCTGTGATGCTCTTGCCGCACCCTCTCCGAGCCAGCCCCGATAATCATTACGCCAGTAACTTGTCCCGGAATAACCTTCCCACGATACTGGAAGGCTATGAAGAAGTTCGGACTCCTGCTCGTGTTCGCTGCTTCGCTCTCGTGCTTTGGTCAGCTGGCCCGGCCCACCGTTTACATTGAACCCCAACAGGGCTTTGAAACCTACTTAGCAGCGGCGATTTCGAAGAAGAATGTTCCCGTTGATGTGGTGACGGATCAAACGAAAGCAAACTACGTGCTTAAAGCCGCACCTGTCGAAATCAAGACCGAATCCACGGGCGGGAAAATCGCACGTTGTTTATTCGCTTACTGCGCCGGAATTGAGGACAAGGGGAACGTCTCTGTACAGTTAATTGCAACGAGTTCAACCAAGGTTATGTGGGCCTACTCGGTCGCCAAGCAAAAGGGCGGCAGTAAGAACTCGCAATCAATGGCAGAAGCGGTCGCCAAGCATCTAAAGGATTTTGTTGAGCACAACTCAGGGAAGGAAATCCTGACGGCGGGGGTCTCAGATCCTCCAGCCGCCGCCGACAATTCACAAGCAGAACCCCGTGTCGAATCCGGACCCGCGATACAGCTTGCAAGCGTAATCGTGAAATCCACGCCTCCGGGCTGTGACATAAACGTTGACGGGAAATATATGGGCAGCACTCCATCCACTATCCAATTGACGCCCGGAGAACACGAAGTCTCAATCGAGAAAGATGAGATGAGGCCTTGGCAGCGCACAATGACAGTCACCGCCGGTGGAAGTTCTACCATCGATGCGACGTTGGTGAAACCGTAAACACACGGCGGCACTGCCCTTACACGGAAACACCCGCCAATACCGCCAGTGCCTGCCAGTGCCGTGGATGCGGACGGTAGCCTTGCCGGATCTGGCCTGCATACCAACGCGACACCCCAATTTGTGAGCAAATGGCGGACGTGGAAATCTTACTGAGCAGCGGCTGGATTTCTCGCGCGAACACTTCAACAGTAAGCCAAGCCGGTTGCGTGGATGGATCCCAGGACGAACAAGCCTCTGCGTGCCGATGCCGCGAGGCCACATGCTTGGCGCGACTTTCCGGGCTGCGTGAGGCCACGCGACCCAGGCTCGCAGCGCTGATTAGACGTTCCGTTGCCCCGCCAATGGCGCACTCACCGCAGTTAGTGCGACCAATTCGGATGACCTTCCCACACCCGCGACAAAGATTCTCTCTGCGCGGTAGCGGGATCGGCGGTGGCAGTGTCCATTTGCCTTTCGCCTCGCGTTTGTTACGTTGCGTTAGGCGGGTGGGTAGCGCAAAATCACGGATCGGTTTCCGCTCTCGCGACCATAGTGTCCCGGCAACCCACTCTGCAACAGGCGCAACCGCACGGCCCCGGGTCGGAGCAGTTTCAGAAAGCTTAAACGCGAGCGCAGCCATCAGCCGACAATTGCCGTTGCGTTGCTCAAGAAACCATTCGCGTCGAAGCGGCTCGCGCGTCACCCAATCAACTAAAAACCCGTCGATTTGGGGACGAATGGCCTCCATGAGATCGCAGGCAAGGCTATCGCGAGCTGGTGCGTCAACGTGAAGCACACCTATTCCGGGGTCAAGGCCGAGAGCGGCAGCCGCCAGCCGGGATTCGCTTTCCAGAACTGCATACAGGTAATTCAGAATTGCGTTTGCAGGGTTAACCGCGAGGCGGGGTGATCCCGTTAATGGCGAAACGCGAGTGCCAAAAACACGCCAATGAATGGGAGTACGTTGCTCATCTTTCCGTGGAAAAGTGATTGGTAAGGTTCGCCATGCAGCCCAATAAGCAGCTGCCGCTTGACTTTCGGATTGGCGGATAGCTTCCGACGAGTCTGCATCTGCCAACTCCGCACGGTAGCGAGAGATTGTGTCGGCGGTTTGGGTTGCAAGAAGTTTGTAACGTGTGACCCGTTCTTTGCCCGCTATTTTCTTATCAATTAGTTCTCGTGCGATATGGAGGGCAGTTCCCGATTGACCTGCCATAGACTGCGCACCCCGCAGCCGAGCATCTGATGGGCGCACCGGCCCAGTTGTGGCAAGAACAGAACCGTCCCGCTCTAGCATGACGAATGCAGCATCCTGATCCGCCAGCCAGCGAAGAGCTGCAAGCGACACCATTCCATCGGAACCGATTACGACTAGGCGTTTGAGACCGTGGCCTACACGCGGAAGCCTTGTCCGTTTCCGCTCGGCACCGATTCCGTCTTCTAGCAGTAAATGACCACGATCAACTCCCACGTGAATCCCGTACCCTGACAGAGTGACTACACCCTCGCGTCCAGGCTTAATCTCAACCATTGACAAGTTAACGGCGCTCATTTGAGGTGTCCCCAATTCAGACGATGATGCGTTCATCTTCCGCAAGAAGCCGCTCGACAGGCGAGGCGTTTTCCTTCCTTTTCCAATACTCTTGAGCAATCGCAAACTGCAAATCGCGGGATCGCACGTTCGCCTCAAGCGTACTTTTTATAGACCACCGCAGATAAAACCAGTCGTCGCGCAATGCAGAAACGCCATACGACTCCGATACCACAACGGGAGCGTGCTTTAGCCAATGTTCAGCATGTTTGACTAATTGAGACCTTCTTACGCATGAGCGGACGATGCGCAGAATTGAATTAAATACCTGAATACTCCCGCCGTTTGCGCCCTTGGGTGCATCCTTTTGGCACATTGCTATAGATCGTCGCCATCCGACACGCGGCAACCCCGCGAGAGCATTCGCCGTGTTTAGGGGGTTCAGCATGTATCGACGGCTGCGACAGAAATCAACAACTTCCCTTTGTCCGAAATATGTCTCACCATCCGCCAACAATTTCTCAACTTCGGCATGTTTACTGATCGCTGAGGCAAGTTCC
>PLEA01000629.1 GCA_003136335.1 Acidobacteriaceae bacterium
ATGGTGGCGTTGCGCTACGAGTAAGAAGTCTCAACCTCGGCGGGCGCGAAGATCGCGAGCCCACCCAAAGCCACCGACTTTGGCTTGCGCGGCTACCACGTCCGCGACCTCGAGGGGCATCTCTGGACGCTCGTCACGGATCTTCCCGATACAGACTGAAACAGTAGCTCAGGCAGAACTACTGGCCGGGATGGCGGCTGCATTCGACTGGCGGCACTAAACTGGCGCCTACTCTGCTACACTGGCACGTCTTTCCGCAAGGAGGCCTTCATGGCTGAAACAAAACCCCAGACTTTGGCGAATCATACCCGCTGGGACCCGCCGTTTCATTTTTATGTTCTCCCGATCTTTGTGCTGGGGCTGATCCTGACCCTGGTTCATTTTTTCGCGCATATCACCGGAGGCGATATGCGGGACCACGTGCACGCCTTCCTGTTGATTTTGCTGGCGCTCGCCTTTCTAGTCCTGGCGTCCAAGGTGCGCTTCTACGCGCTCAAAGTGCAGGATCGCGTGATCCGCCTCGAAGAGCGGCTGCGCCTGACGCAGCTTCTGCCTGAGCCTTTGCGTTCCCGTATTCCTGAGTTGACCGAAGGCCAGCTCTGCGGGCTGCGATTCGCATCCGACGCCGAGGTCGCGAAGCTGGCCGAGCGTGCTCTGAACGAAAAGCTGTCCCGGGGCGACATCAAGAAGGCTATCCAGACTTGGCGGCCTGATTACTGGCGCGTATGAAAGTCGAACGTAAGACTTCAGACATCGGACTTCGCCTCTTGGGGTGAGATTGCAGTGGAGGCCCCGACAACCGAGTCATAGACTGATCATCCAACTTTTGAGGTCTGACGCCGGATTTGCGGGGGTAACCGCGGTGGCGGATGTCTAAGGTAACCGCGCCAGCGCCGTTTCGGCGTTGACCCCGGCGAGGCCACCGAGTACGATTTGGTAGAATCTACCGGACCATAGCCGCAGGGAGAAGCACGTATCTCATAGAGAAATATGCGATTAGCAAACCTCTATGTCCGGACTGCTGTTTTGGCCTTCCTGGCTTCGGCGACCTGCGCGTGCCAAACGGCGCAGAAACCAATCTCTCTTCTGCCGCCTGGAAAGGCGCCCACACTCAAGCCGACTACGCCACCGGCTCAAGTTCCGACAACACTTTCAACACCTACTCCGGCGCAGGCGGACGAGGCTCCGCCTCCAAAGCCGTCCCGCACCGAAGCCGCGCCGTCGTCTGATTCGGCGCCTGCTCCGGCTGAGGACGCGGTCGCCGATCTCATCGCACGGGCGGAAAAGGAATATCAGGCGGGACTGGCTAACCATCAGGCCGGGAAGAGCGATGAGGCCAAACAGAATTTCGATAACGCACTTAACGCCCTGCTGAGCAGCAACCTTGACATTCGATCCGATGATCGCCTGCAAGACGAATTCGACCGCGTCGTAGCCGGCGTGAACCAACTTTATCCGGGCGGCACCGCGACCGACGCCGAGGCACAGCAGAAGTCTGAACCGGCGCCGATCGACGAAACTAACGGCCTCACGCCCACACCCGATGCCAGTGTCAAAGCCAAAGCGCAGGCCGAAATCAAGAATACACGTTCCGACCTGCCGCTGATGATGACCGATCAGGTCGCCGGTTACATCACCTACTTCTCTGGACGCGGACGCGGCGGATTCGAGCGCGCCTTTGCACGATCGGGACGCTACCACGACATGATCGTCTCCACGCTGAAGCAGGAAGGCGTTCCGCAGGATCTGATCTATCTCGCGCAGGCTGAGTCGGGATTCCACCCGCTCGCCGTGTCACGGGTCGGCGCGCGCGGCATCTGGCAGTTCATGGGCAGCCGCGCCCGCGGTTACGGCCTTTCGCACAACATGTGGATCGATGATCGTCAGGATCCCGAAAAATCCACACGCGCTGCCGCCCACCATCTGAAAGATCTCTACAACCAGTTCGGCGACTGGTATCTCGCCATGGCCGCCTACAACTCCGGCCCTGGCACCGTGCAGGCTGCCGTGAAGCGCACCGGCTACGCCGATTTCTGGGAGCTCTACCGTCGCAACGTTCTGCCCAAGGAAACGCGCAACTACGTGCCCATCATTCTGGCCGTGACCATCATGACCAAGAATCCGTCGCAGTATGGATTGGACGGCGTCGAGATGGATCACCCGGCGGATTACGACACCCTCACCATCAACTATCCAGTGGATTTGCGCCTGGTGGCTGAATGCGTGGGCTCAACATCCAGTGAGTTGCAGGATTTGAATCCGAGTCTGTTGCGCCTGACCACTCCGCGCGTCGGCAAGTTCGAATTGCATCTGCCCCCCGAGACCAAAGATCAGTACGAGACCGCGATCGCCTCCATTCCCGCCGATATGCGGCTGTGGTGGCGCTATTACACGGTTCATCCCGGCGACACGCTCGCTTCCCTGGCCCGGAATTATCACACCACGGCCAAGTCGATCGTGGCCGCCAACCATCTGGAAGACACTGAACTGGAAGCCGATGCGAAGCTAGTCATTCCGGTAGCCCCCGGCAAGCATCCGGTGAGCGACACGGCCACGTATGCCCGCCGCATCACGCGCTACAAAGTTCATTCCGGAGATACGGTCGAGAGCGTCGCCGACAACTTCGGCATTTCTCCGCAGATGCTACGGCGGTGGAACGGACTGCACGGCGAGAGTCTCCGCGGACGGAGAGTGCTGGCGCTGCATCTGCCGATTTCCCCGGGCGCGCGCGATGCGGAAGTGGCGTCCTCGCGGACGAAATCGAAACGCCAGAAGCCCACGGAGACAGCCGCCACCAAGCCTCCCGCCACCAAGTCTGCGCAAATCGAGCGCGTACAAGCCGCAGTCGTTCACCACAAAGTCAAGCACGGCGAAACGCTCTACTCCATCGCCAATGCCTACAGAACGACCGTCGCCACTCTCAAGCGCGACAACCGCAATGTCGC
>PLEA01000112.1 GCA_003136335.1 Acidobacteriaceae bacterium
TACATGAAGATGGAAACCGTCGAGCACTTCGCGCAGATCGCCCTGGTCACGCACCTGCTCGGCCGCCAGCAGCCCTTGAAAGAAGTGGACATCGAAAAGCTTCTTCTCGCCCGCACCAAGTATTTCGGCGCAAAAATCGCCGCTGCCATGCCCCTGCCTCGCTCTCCCCAAAAAGTCAGCTAGCCAGTATTCCTCCGTGTACTCCGTGTCCTCCGTGGTGGAGATTTTCCCACCGGCTGAGCCCTATTCCCCTCCAATCCGAAACCGCATCCCCGCCCGGAAATTCACGGGCAGCGCCGGATACCCCACCACTTCGTTGTACCGCCGGTCCAGCGCATTCTCCACATTCGCATACAACGTCACTCGCGGCCGCACCGCGTACCATCCACCGAAATCGACGCGCACATATCCCGGCGCATGATCAATCCCAAAGCCCAGAAAATCTGAGTCCGGCCGCGCCCCGACGAAACTTCCCGCAAGGCTTCCTCCCCACCGCGTCCCCAAATACGACAGCAACGCCGTCGCCGAATGCTTTGGCCTCCGCAGCAACGGCTGTCCCGGGTCATACAGTGCGTTGATGGGTGCCGGATTCTCCAGAATCTGCGTCGACGTGTACGTGTATGCCGCGTTCAATAACAGTCGAGGCATCAACTTGGCCTGCATTCCCGCTTCGGCCCCGTGTGCCAGCGCCGAGTTCACATTGACGTATTCCCCTACGAAGTTCACCGGATCCACCGTAACATAGTTGATCTGATCATGGAACAGATTGTTAAAGTAAGTCGCCGTGAAAACATATTTTCCCCGCTCCAGATCTTGCTGGATCCCAGCCTCAAACGCCCGCGTGTGCTCGGGGCGCAGTCCCAGATTTGGAATGTTGTACGGGTCCGGCGGAATTCCATTGAACGTCTCTTCCAGACGCGGCTCTTTGAACGCCGTGGCATAAGAGAACCGCAACCGCGTTCCCGAAAAAATCTCGCTCCCCCGCAAGGCCTGCCACGTGAGCGCAACCCTCGGCACTCCAANNCAATGTTGCCGAAAGTGCTGTTATGCACGAACCGCCCGCCCACAATCGCCGACAACGTCTTCCACGTCACCGCCTGTTGCGCGTAGATGTCATTACTCAACCGCTGGCCGTGATTCTGCGCCCCGTAGGCAAGGTTTCCCACAAACCCGTTCTCGTTCTCCACGCGATATCCGAAAGTCGTGTGCGCCCAGCTTCGTTCCGAATAGTCACCCTGATACTCAAAACCCGCGCGATTGATGTGGTCGACCTCATTCGAAGCAAAATCAAACTGCCCGTAGGCCGGACTGACGCGACTCGGGTCTCCTGGATTCAGCTCGTAATACCGGTATAGATAATCGAATCCCGTGAATCGGTGCTGCCATCGATTGCGCGCGAGTGTCAGCTCGGCGCTGCCCAGCACGTTGTTGAGCTGCGACCAGTCATACGGATTCGGTGGCAGCGGATACGACGGCCCCGTCCCCGACGACACAATGGGATCGTACCCATTGAAATTACACTCTCCCGAATTCCCAGTGTGACTGTTCGCATGCCGAACCCGCACGCGCAGGGAAGCGAGGTCATTGAGCGCCACTCCCACATTCGCGCCCTCGAGCGAATCCGAATACGCGTTGTTGATCCCCGCGCCGTTGGTATTGAGCTGGCTGCCAAACAGGTTGTAATCGAAGCGCCCGCGCGCCCCCGCCAGCGACGCGTAACCTCTCGCGGTCCCGAAATTCCCTCCGTCGGCGCCAAACGACAACTCCGGTACCCGCGTGCTCCCGGCGCTCGTCCAAACCTGCACCACGCTGGTCATCGCGTCGGAGCCGTACAAGGTGCTCTGCGCGCCGCGCATAAATTCCAAGTGGTCGGCCTCGGTCAGGGGGAGGGTTCCAAAATCAAAACCGCCTCCCGGCGTATTGATGGTGACACCGTCGACGATCACTTTGTTGTAGGTGGAATCGCCACCGCGCACAAAAAGCGATGCCAGTCCGCCCCGCTGGCCGGTGGTGTTCACGATGGCACCGGGAAGAAAACGCAACCCGTCGTTGGCCGCAGTCGGGTTCATGACTTGAAGCTGGTTGCTGCTCAGGGTTTCTACTTCGGCGCCGGCGGCTTCGCTCGCAACCGGGCTGCGAGTTGCCGTAACCACGATGGTTTCGGCGGCCGTTGCCAGCCGGAGTTGGACGGTAACAGCTCCCGAAGAGGAAGCCGGCACCTCCGTGCGCTGCGCCGCGAAACCTTGGGCAAGCACCCGAACCGCATAGGGGCCTGTGCCCGCGGTACGAAAGACCGCCAGCCCTTCGGCAGAACTGGTTTTTACTCCGAGCGGGACCCTGCCGCCGGGTTCGAGCAGTTCGACTTGGGCCCCGGCGACTGCGGCAGATTGAGGATCGATGACTTTGATTTTGAGCTCGGCGGCCGAAGCTACCGTCAGCAGGACAAGTAGGGAAATGAAACCACCAAAGAAACGCATTCACTCCTCCTTTGCACGCGAAAGGGGTTGGGGTTGGCGGTTCGCACCGGTCTCCTGGCTTGCGAGTCAGGATGTGAGCTTTCGCCCAGCATCCGCTACTACAACCGGCCTTCCCAGGTTGTCCTTTTCAGGTTTCCCC
>PLEA01000556.1 GCA_003136335.1 Acidobacteriaceae bacterium
GCGTGCGGCGGATAGCCATGACAGAAAGATTGTAAAGTATGTTAATCCACTATTCCCAAACAACCTAGATATGCTCAGCTACGAATACAGAGAGTGGCATTGCGCGGCATTGCGCGGCATTGTACCTCAGTCGCGGAAGATGATCGAGTTGCCGGACGCGAATGGAATCAGTCTCTACCCGAAGTGCGGGAACGTCCCCAGTTGTGCGGGCGGCCCGAACAGTGCCGAGCCACTTCGCTGTGCCCTGCGCTATTGAGCGTTTGGCCGCTCATTGGCCGGTGACGCCTTCGGTATTGCGGGATTATCCGCCTTGCCGTTGGTTACGGGCGTGCCAATGTGATCGGCAAGGTCGTCGCCAGTGAAGTTGTCGGTGAAGCTGGCATCGATCTCCGGCAGCATGGTGGCGTTCCACTCGTACCATTCGGCAACCATGCGGTTGTAGATATCCTTGTGGCGCTCCTTGAGGTTGGCCCGCTCCATGGGGTCGTCGACCACATTGAAGAGGAACGTATTGTCGAGGATCTTGAGGAACTTGTAGTCGCCGTCTCGCACTGCGCGCTGCGCGTTTCCCTTGTAGCGCCAGAACAGCTTACGTTTGATTGGCGTTGGGTTGCCGGCGGCTACTGGAAGCAGATTGATGCCGTCCGGCGGATAGGCGGGATCAGGGGACGCGCCCGCAGCCGCCAGCAATGTCGGAAGCCAATCCATGCTGATGGCGACCTGATTGGTGGTTCGGCCCTGGGGGATTCGCGCCGGCCACGAGAGGATTGCCGGTATCCGCAGCCCACCTTCCAGCAGCTCAGTCTTCCGCCCGGTGAACGGCCAAGTGTCGGCGAACCGTTCCCCGCCGTTATCGCTGGTGAAAATGACGATCGTGTTCTCCGCCAGACCATTCGCATTCAGCGCTTCAAGAACCCGGCCTATCTGAAGATCCATCGCCTGGATCATGCGCTGATAGGTCTTCTGCGTCCCGCCGTCGAAATCGAACAGGCTGCCGCCAGCGCGGAGGCGGTTCGACTCGGCCTGATCACCCGGCGCTTCCCACGGCCAGTGCGGCGCGTTGAAGTGCAGACTAATCAGAAACGGACGGCCCGCTTTCGCATATCCGTTGACGACATCAACGGCACGGCTGCCGAGAATATCCGTCAGATAGCCCAACTCGTGCACATGTACGTCGTCTTCCCACAGATTTGAATCGTGCGCATAGTAATCGGAACCGCCCTCGCGGAATCCGTAGAAATGGTCGTATCCGCTTTGCAAAGGGCCAAATTTCGGGAGTGAGCCCAGATGCCATTTCCCGACAAGAGTCGTTCCATAGCCAGCCTTCCTCAGCAGTGATGGCAAAGTAGGATGGTCCGGCGGCAGGCCGACATTGCGTCCCACCAGAGGCTCCTCCAACCCGATTGGCAGCCGGTACTGGTAGCGTCCGGTGATCAGCGCGGTTCGCGTTGCCGAGCAGACTGCGGAGTTGGCGTAGCCCTGCAGAAATCGTACTCCCGTCGACGCCAGCCGATCGATGTTCGGCGTACTTAGATCGGGCCGCCCGTAACACGCCACATCCGCATAGCCGAGATCGTCGGCCATGATGAAAACAATGTTGGGCGGGCGTGGCGTGGCTTGTGCGAACACATTTTCAATGCCCGATGCAAATGCGCCCGATGTTAATGCAATCGTTCCGAAGGCGGCGCTGCGAAGTAGCGTACGACGAGTTATATTCTGTATGCGCGGCATGGTCTTCATCCTCTTTGCGCGACTGGGCCGGAAACCGGGCCCGTGTTCGCGTCGAGTGTAACGCAGGTCGGGGCGCCGCAAATCGTGGCCCGCGCTATTCTCCAACGACGCAATAAGTTAGCTTCAGTTTGTTGTTGCTTCGTCTGGCGGTCGCCTTCGTCACGGTTTTGCCCACAGTTTTGCCCAATTCCAGCCGCCTCGCCGCACCAAATCTCGTACCCGCGTCCGCCCCGCGCTCTCGGCGGTCCAGCGTTCCTGTCTCGCCGCTTCAGCCTCGCCTCAAAACCCAATTTCCAGGTGCTGTTGTTTCTGTCTTTCGACGTACCGCCAATTTATGCCATACTCTTTTTGCGACCGGCCTTGACCCCGTTTATCTTGTCTCTCTGGTCTTCCTTTTCCGCATCGTTCGTCGGTAAAAGGGTAAGTGGCATGGGGTACGAGCAAATGTGTGGTGCGAGCGAACGAACGCATGCCCCGGTCGCGCTGCGTCATTCTTGACGTCCTAAGAGGTATATAAAGATTCATGGCCGAAACCACTTGCCGGCGCGAACTGGAACTTGAAATTCCCGCGGAGGATGTGCAGAAAGCCGTCGACCGGGTAGCGCGCGATTTTGCGCGCGTCGCTCGCGTCCCTGGTTTTCGGCCTGGAAAGGCGCCTCTCCCTCTGATTCGGCGCCGCTTCGCGGACGGAATCAAAGATGAAGTGCTGCAGTCGCTCGTACCTGGGCAAATTGAGCGGGCGGTTAAAGACCAGAAACTGGTGCCTATCACGCAGCCACAAGTGGATCACGTGGATTATGCCGAAAACGGTCCGGTAAAATTCCACGCCGTTTTCGAGGTGCTTCCCGAATTCGAGTTGGGTGCCTACAAGGATCTCGAGGTCGAAATCGAAACTTCCGACCTGACCGACGCGGATATCGACAAAACGCTGAATGATTCGCGCGAACGTGCCGCCACATTTGTCCCGGTCGAAGGCCGCGCGCTGGCCAGCGGCGATCACGCACAACTCAAGCTCACCGGCACCCCGGTGGGGGGCGGCGAACCAATGCAGGCGGACAACGTTCTTTGTCATCTGGGCGGGGCAGACACGCTTCAGGCTTTCACTGATAATCTCGTGGGTGCGCAGCCCGGCGAGCACCGGAGTTTCGAGGTTGCCTACCCCGCGGATTATCCCGACAAGAAGCTGCAGGGAAAGAAATACGTCTATGCCGTGGAAGTGCTGGGCATCAAGGAAAAGAAAGTCCCTGAGCTCAACGACGAATTTGCCAAGGATATTAGCGACTCCGCGACGCTTGCCGAATTGCGCGGCAAAGTGCGCCAGGGTCTCGAAAGCGAGCGCGAACAGCGCAGGTCTGCGGCGATTCGGGATGCCGTCCTGGCAAAGATCGTTGCTGCTCACGATTTCCCGGCGCCCGAGGCGCTGGTCGAACACCAGATGGACGTGCGCATGGAGCGCGCCATTCGAGCGCTCGCTTCGCAGGGCGTCGATCCTCGCGCCGTGAATGTTGACTGGGTGGCCATGAGGCGCCGGCAGCGTGATCGCGCCGTCGAGGACGTCAAAGCGGAACTCCTGCTGGACCGCATCGCCACCGCTGAGAATATCGAAGCCAGTGATGAAGATGTCGAACGCGAAATCGCAGCGCTCGCGGAAAGGAGTAACGAATCCGCAGCAGCGGTCCGCGCCAGCTTGACAAAGCAAGGTGCGCTCGATAGGATGAAATCGAAGCTCCGCAGCGATAAAGCTCTCGCGTGGCTCGAGCAAAACGCAAAGATACGGACTCGAGAGCCGGAACGAACCTGACCGGTTCCCTTCAAGTTCCCATTCATTTCGATGAGATATGATGACGATTCGGCGCCGCGCGCAACGACGCTCATTCCCATGGTGGTGGAGCAGACCACCCGTGGCGAACGCGCGTATGATATTTATTCGCGGCTGCTGAAAGATCACATCCTGTTTATCGGCACGCCGATCGACGA
>PLEA01000037.1 GCA_003136335.1 Acidobacteriaceae bacterium
CTGACGTCCCGAAGGCGACGCGCTGTGCCGGGTTTTCAGGGTCGGGATGCAGGGCGTAGTACGCGGTGATGAGGCGGGGCACGTTGACCAGGATCGACGCTTTGGCCGGCTTTCCTGCGTCCGGACTTATTTTCATGACGCTCTCGCCATAGGGGTGAAGACCTTTTGTACCAGGGTTGCGATCAACTTTATTCTCTCATTTGTGCGGATTGATGGGAGCCGAATCTTGCGCTCGTCGAACTTACCGGGATGGCCAGAGACCGCTCACGCCATGACCGTTGCGGTCTCTGTAGACAGAGACACTCTAAGTGTCCAGGGTGGTGATGATGGATTTGCGAAATGAATGAGACCGTAGAAAATCGGCAACCAACCCACGAACAACTCACGATGCGGTTCCACTCCCGATAAGAACGCAAAATAACGCATTGCATTAGCCAGGAAACCGTTCCGTTCGGGACAGTGTGCATTACGCGTCGACGTCGCCCCCTTTTGGCTTCATTTCAAAATCTGCTTTTCTGTTTGAGAAGTGTCAGCAAAATTAGAATGTGTTCCTTATTGCACAGAAATGCTTTTTCGGAGTGTTTTAAGATGCTGGCTTGGGTCGCTCGTTGTTGATCTGAAGCAGCAGAGCAGAAATGACTATGACAGGCGAGAAGTGCGCACCACGTTGGTGCGCACAACCGCGCCGGGCAAGCACTGCAGCCTCAGCGTCAGGCTAGGAAAGAGCGCCGGGCATGATTGTTCGTGCGGCCACACCGGCCGCAGGGGAAAACCTTCTAGTCCACGACCTCAGCCCTGATCTGCGACCTTGATCTTCACGCGGGACGAGCCGAACCAGATCCTGAAATCGATGAATTCGCAGTGCATTTCCGTTCGTAAATTAAAATTTAGGGGGATGAACAAATGTTCAAAAGTTTTCTGATCGTCACAACGTTAGCGTTGCTGGCAACTCTGACCGCGGCCGCCTCGGATCGCGAGGACGATGTAAATCGCATTCACAAAGCTACTCAGGTCTTTCAAGAGATTATGAAAGCGCCGGACCAAAGAATTCCCGACGGCCTTCTCCATTCGGCCAAGTGCATCGCCATCATTCCTGGCGACGTGAAGTTCGCCTTCATATTTGGCGGGAACTATGGCCGAGGAGTGGCCACATGTCGCACCGGGCACGGCTGGAGCGCCCCCATGTTTGTGGCGATTGAAGGGGGGAGCGTCGGCTATCAAATCGGAGGCTCTTCCACTGACCTGGTAATGCTCTTCATGAACGATCGTGCGCTGCAGAGTCTGCTCAGCGATAAATTTAAACTCGGAGCCGATGCTTCTGTGGCAGCCGGTCCCGTGGGCCGCAATGCCGCCGCGGCCACCGACCTCAAACTGAATGCAGAGATTCTGTCGTATTCACGCACGAAGGGCGTTTTCGCCGGGGTAAGCTTGAGCGGCGCCGTCGTACAGGCAGACAAGAGCGGAGACAAAGCCATGTATGGCGCCGATGCAGACCGCCACGAAATCCTGGCCGGCAAAGTTGCCGTTCCTGCATCGGCGAAGGACTTGCTGCGCGAGATGCACGAAAACGCCGGGTAACACCGCCGTAACCCACTAGGCCAACACATCGAAACCTTAAGCTGAATTCAGCAGGTCAGGCCGTTGTAGCCATTCTGGGGGACCCGGAGATTAAAATTCTCCGAGTCCCCCACTTTTTTTGCCCGTTGAATCTCTACCTTTTTGAAAAGCCTATTTCCAGGCAGCGTGAATCGGCTTGCTGGCCAGGAATGCCGGGCTCGCACCGGGTCGTGGGCGGGTTTTCTGTGCGCGGCCGTTGCCCACCTCGGCGATATAAGGGTTGGCCTCCTGGTCTACGCTCATTACATGCGTGTTGAACAAACCGCTATCGAAATCGCCCAGGGTTTCTCACGCATAAATAAGATGCCCCTCTAAATCGGATTTTACGATCTTCGACGATTTGTCGTCGGAGGAACACCAGATTGCGGTTCTGTTCGCGGTCTGATCGTTGTCCGTGTGCAGGCAAACGACATTCCCCGTATCGACCTGGGTTAACGACTTCTTTATGTCTCAAGCTGTATGCTGCGGTGATGTGAAGAGTGGTAGACGCAATCGATTCACAATTCGATCTGGGAGCTGCTCGTTTGACTAAACTGAATCGACTGGTGCGATATATAACGATTACGCTGGCCATTTTGGCGCTGGCTTTCAGTGGCGCACTATTGATTAAGGACGCGGGACTGGGAGATTTTCGGACACTCACCAGTAGTTTTATTTCGGCTATTTCGCTGTTGTTGGCTGGGGTTGGATATTTAATTGTTCAGCTGATCATGCGCTTGCGCTTAAGCGAATTCCTGAAGAACGTGCTGCTTGCTATGACTTTCATTCTTTGGGGAATCGTGAAACTGATGCCGCAAAATGCCTTATCAGCACGACTCGGGAACCTCGTGGTCGCACTTTATGTTCTGGACGCTGCTTGGGCCATTCTGCTGATCACGCGCCCCACGAACAAATCACAGGTGCCAATGACACTCCCGTAGCTCTACGGTTTCGGCCCCTTGGGTGCAACGCTTGCGCGAAGGACCTGCTCGAGCCTTCTTTTAATTCATGTTTGACGTCATGCCATCGTCCGGACGGCGGACACAACAACCTCAACGCACGGGTCACACGTCTTTCGTAAGCATAAATTCTACGAGATAGGAAAGCTGATCCTCGCCACTGCTCCCTAAGGGACCGTCTGGAGTGAAACACCCCGCGGACTGGACCTGTGGTAAAAATCGCGGTGCCCGGGCAGCACGGTTAGGCGGGCCAGCCAGACTCCAGGCGGCTTGATCTATGCCCGAGAAGCGGTTTCGAGCACTGCGGC
>PLEA01000599.1 GCA_003136335.1 Acidobacteriaceae bacterium
AAAGCGGCGGCAAGCTGGTGACGTGCGGGGCGACCACCGGACCCAGCGTGGGACTCGATCTGCGCCATCTATTCGCCCGCCAGTTGACCCTGCTCGGCTCCTATATGGGGACGATGAGCGAGTTGCATGACGTGCTAGGTCATGTATTCGCGGGGCGCCTGAAGCCGGTCGTGGACCATATCTTCCCACTGAGAGAACTGCGCCCAGCACACGAGTATCTGGAAAAAAGCCAGATGTTTGGCAAAGTCGTTGTGAACCCCTAGTATTGTTTCCACCCTCGAGCGCAACTCAGATTCGAACAGGGGTGTATTTCCTACCTTTTGCGCAAGCCGAGAATTAGGGCCACCACCCCGCCAGTGAGAAGAACGATGCCCGCCGCGGGAGGTAGCTTTTCGCTGTTTTCGGTCTCGACGCTGATTTTGGCGTCTCCGAACTTCACGCCGTGATTCTCGCGGTGTGGAACGGGTATGACAAAAGATAGCACTCCCAACACCAACAGCAGGACTCCGACTAGAGGAAGGGCTTTCACAAGGAGACTCCGGTAAGAGAATCGAGTTGTAATTTCGACTTACGCATTTCAGCACGACGCGCAAGAACCGCCGCGTGCTAGAGATCCTATCACTAACCCGTAGCGCCGGTTCAGGGAATCAAGTTCCATGCACGCGGACACCTTCATTCCTTCTTTAAACGCATCCGACTGGGACATTTGTGAGATAACTTCTCTTGTGATTATTGGTTCCTGGTGCTCGAATTTATCTTTCCATTTAACGTTGAAGTTAGGGAGTGACTCGAGATGATGACCGACAAGCTGGCGAAGACCTACCGTGTGGAGAGCGGCAAACATTTCCGTCTGAAAGATTTCGATCCTGCGGATACCGGGCATGGGCACTCCAAGGAGCATGCTGAGGAGGCTCTGCAGCAGGGCATTGAGCGCACGGCGGAGCTGCAAAGCGAGCTCTATGCCCAGGACAACTGGTCTGTCCTCTTGATATTTCAGGCCATGGATGCTGCCGGAAAAGATGGCGCCATCAGCCACGTGATGTCGGGGATCAACCCGCAGGGCTGCCAGGTGTACTCCTTCAAAGTCCCTACGGAGACGGAACTGCAGCACGATTTCCTGTGGCGAACCACCTGCTCCCTCCCCGAACGCGGACACATCGGAATTTTTAATCGCTCGTATTACGAAGAAGTGCTGATAGTGCGAGTTCACCCCAATATTCTCAAGAGCCAGAAAACTCCGCCGGCCTTGGTCGGCAAGAAGATCTGGGACGAGCGCTTTGAAGACATTCGCGGCTTTGAGCGTCATATGACGCGAAGCGGAACGGTCATCCGAAAATTCTTTCTGAATCTTTCGAAGAAGGAGCAGAAGCAGCGTTTCCTGGCGCGCCTGGATCACCCGGAGAAAAACTGGAAGTTCTCGGCGGCCGACATTCACGAACGCAAGTACTGGAATGACTATCAGGATGCCTACGAGGAGATGATCCAGAATACGTCGACCGAAGACGCTCCGTGGTACGTGGTACCAGCGGACAATAAGTGGTTCACGCGGCTGGTCGTGTCCACGGTTTTGGTCGACACGCTGGAGAGCCTTAAGTTGTCATATCCCAAGGTGGATGCGACGAAGCGCAAAGAACTGGAAGCGGCGAAGAAAATTCTCACATCGAAGAAGTGACCAACATCCTCGTAGCCGCAACCGATCTGCGCGCGAGATCCTTCCCTTCGCCTGAACCCCGGCTCCGGTCAGGATGACTCCTTTGGGACAGGGTATAGCTCCCGGAACATTCGCTGCCCTTTGCAGCAAGCCTTCGCAGCAATTACCATAGCGCAATTGTCCACTTCTTCCCCGGAGAAACCTGACAGATGGGCACAGATAGTTTTCGCTGGAACGCATCTCTCTTTGCACGGTTGGTCTTTGCAGTCACATTCTCGATCGTGTTCGCCGTTGCGGCACACACCCAAGCCAAGCCCGAGCGGCAATCGAAGGCGGTAAAGCCGTCCCAAACCACGCAAACCGCGCAGCCCCCGACTGCGGCTGAAGGCGATTCGGAGTAAGACGCGTCCGGCAAGCCGGAAGACAAACAGTTCAAGGGCATGAAGTACCGCTCGATCGGTCCCTTCCGCGGAGGGCGTTCGCTGACCGCAGCGGGGATCCCGGGCGACCCTACGACGTACTATTTTGGCTCGACTGGCGGAGGAGTCTGGAAGTCCACCGATGGCGCCATGACCTGGTCGCCGGTTTTCGATAAAGAGGGAACCTCCGCAATCGGCAGTATTGCCGTGGCCAGTTCCAATCACAACGTGCTTTTCGTAGGAACGGGCGAAGCCTGCATTCGCGGCAATATTTCGCACGGCGATGGCGTTTACCGATCATTAGACAGCGGCAAGACCTGGAAGAACGTTGGCTTGCGCGATTCGCGCGCCATCGGCAAGGTCATTATTAATCCCACCAATCCCGATATCGTGTTCGTGGCGGCGCTCGGTCATCCTTACGGTTCGAATACGGAGCGTGGAATATTCCGCACCATCGACGGTGGCAAGACGTGGGAGAAAGTTCTCTACAAAGACGAAAATACCGGCGGCATTGACGTGGCTTTCGATCCCCACAATCCCAACATTCTTTTCGCGGCATTGTGGCAGGCGCGCCGCACTTCCTGGAGCATGTCGAGCGGAGGGCCGGGCAGCGGCCGCTACCGTTCGAACGATGGGGGGACGACTTGGAAACGCCTGGAGGAGCACGGTCTGCCTAAGGGACCGTATGGAAAGATCGGCGTGGCCGTGGCGGCGAATTCGGACCGCGTGTATGCGCTGATTGAAGCTCACGATCCGGACGGCGGGCTCTACCGCTCCGACGATGGAGGCGAATCCTGGCAACTAGTCAATCCCACCCACAGCCTGTGGCAGCGACCGTGGTACTACATGCACGTGATCGCCGATCCGCGGGATGAGAACGTTCTCTACATCATGAATGTGGAGGCCTACAAATCGACCGACGGTGGACATCTTTTCAACAAGGTCCGCGTGCCGCACGGCGACAATCACGGGCTGTGGATCGATCCGCAGAATACTCGCCGCATGATCGCCTCGAACGACGGCGGCGTTACGGTGACGCTCGACGGCGGCAAAACCTGGACTCGTCAGGAGAACCAGCCGACCGCGCAGTTCTATCACGTGATCACTGACTCCGCGACCCCCTATCGCGTGTATGGACCGCAGCAGGACAGCGGCACGGTTGCGATCGCCAGCCGCAGCGACGACGGAGCGATCGACCGCAGCGACTGGTACGATGTGGGTGGCGGCGAGGCCGGTTATATCGCGCCCGATCCGCGCGATCCGAATATCGTTTATGCAGCCGACTATCAGGGAAACATCACGCGCTATGACCGGCACATCGGACAGGTGAAGGCGATCACGGAGCAACCGGAACTTTCCGATGCGCATGGGGCGGCAAACCTGGAACATCGCTTTCAGTGGACTGCGCCAGTCATGCTTTCGCCGCACGATCCCAACACTCTTTACCACGGCGGCGAGCGGCTGTTTAAGACCATCGACGGCGGTGTGCACTGGCAGGCCATCAGTCCGGATTTGACTCGCAATGACAAGGAGAAACAGAAAGTCTCGGGCGGCGACATCACGCTCGACGACTCTGGAACCGAGTACTACGACACGATCTTCGCGTTGGCGGAGTCGCCGATCACCAAGGGATTGCTGTGGGTGGGCACCGATGACGGCCTGATTCAGCTCACGCAGGACGAAGGCAAAACCTGGAGCAACATCACGCCCAAGGACATGCCTGAGTGGAGCCGCATCAGCCAGATTGATCCTTCGCCGTTCGATGCCGCTACCGCGTACGTGGCGGTCGATCGTCATCAGTTCGACGATTTGCGTCCTTACGTTTACAAGACCAGCGACTACGGTAAGAGCTGGACGAAGCTGGGGCAGGGAATTCCGGACACGACATTTGTTCGCGTGGTTCGCGAAGATCCGAAAAAGCGCGGACTGCTATATGCAGGAACCGAGCGGGGCATCTACGTGTCATTCAACGATGGCGCGAACTGGCGTCCGCTGAAACTGAATTTGCCGACTACGCCGGTGCATGATCTGGTAATCAAAGACAACGATCTGGTCGTGGCCACGCACGGCCGCGCGTTCTGGATTCTCGACGACCTCTCTCCACTCCGCCAGTACAGTGATGACATTGCGCAGAAAGACGCATTTCTATACACGCCTGGGACCGCCTATCGGATGCAGGCGGGAGCGGGCGGCGAACGGCATCCTTCCAAGCGGACGGGGCAGAATCCGCCGGCTGGCGCGGTGATCTATTACTTCCTGAAAGATGCGCCGAAAGGTGATACCGAGACCAGAATCGAAATCCTCGACGCCTCCGGCAAAGTTATTCGTAAATACTCGAGCGCAGAATTCAACACGCTGGAAGAACCGCTCGATCCCGACGACAAGAAGCCCGAGAGGCAGATCAAACCGGAAGCCGGCTTGAACCGGTTCGTGTGGGACTTACGCTATGAAGAAGCGCGTCATGTTCCTGGCTACTATCTCTGGGAATACGGCAGCGGCGCCCGCGGTCCCGTAGCGGTCCCTGGTCATTACCAGGTTCGAATCACGGTGGGGTCACAAACTCAGACTGCGGCGTTCGATTTGAAACTGGATCCGCGAGTCAAGCTAAGCCAGTCCGATCTGGAGCAGCAATTCAATCTGCTGCTACAGACGCGGGACGAGCTGAGCCGCGTCTATGACACGGTTAATCAGATCCAGGACGTTCGATCGCAGTTGTCGGGCCTGAAGCGGCGACTGCCGGAGAACGCCAGCGCGAAGACGGTTGTGGCCGCGGCCGACGATCTGGAGAAGAAACTGGTCGCGGTCCGCGAGGACCTCATCAACCTGACCATCAGTGCCAACGAAGACTCGCTCGCCTATCCTCCCCAACTGGACGCGAAGCTAGCCTTTCTCGCGATGGACGCGGGTACGGCCGACTCCGCCCCGACGGAGGCCGAGCAGAAGGAATTCGAGAAGCTGAAGCGGCAGAGCGGCGAACTGATAGGTCGCTGGGAAGACCTGCAGCGTCGCGATCTGGCCGCCTTCCAGAAGCTCACAGCTGAAGGCAGCCTATCGACGGTGGTGGTTCCACCCCCGGGCCGGTCGACCGACGAGCCGGCGGCGGCGCACTGAGCGTTACGTTTCTGCAAGTTCCGAGGCTGGGGAAGAGCTAAGAAATGGTGAGCTTTTCCTCAGCTCATGACCGTTCGTGTTACCCCTATTACCTAGGTGCCATTTCTATGGCACTGTTGTGCCTTGCTCGTCGTTACGCTCGTTGCTATTGTGCCGATAGAGTCTGATGTTGATTCCTCCCCTGAGGGTCCACGAGTCGATCCTGATTGGGGGTATATATGCGAATGATGCATTTGTGCTATGCGGCGATAGGCTTTGCGGTGGCCCGCTGGATTTTTCGGCGGCAAGGTCTGCCAGTCGTAGACCCAGTCAAGCGGTTTCGGTCGCAGGGCCTTCTGTAGAGGGCTTTTGAGCTTGGGCGTGCGTTCCCGTTGCGCCTCCATTTCGTCGGCGCACGCTCATTGCTTTCCGCCTTCCGGACGTACTCTTACCGACGTTCGCGAAGCTCGTCCCGATTTTTCCTATCTCTCCCCATACGGTCGGCTAAATGCGATTCAGCGAGTTTCTAGTGCCTCAAGTGTGCTGCGATAGTTATCTCCGGTAGGACCTGAACCCTGATGCGCGCGGACGAAACTCAGGATCCGCTTCTTGATCTCGGGACTCTCCGGAAAATCGCGGTCTGTCCAGAAACGCTGCGCGGGATCGAAGAAACCAACGCGCGCCAGAAACGATGCGCCGTAATATTCGGCATCCTCCAGCGATCCATCGGCGATATTCACTTTGAACGAACCGTCAGGCTGCAAAGAGTCATGCAAGCACCAGGTCAACATGTGGTCGATCTCCGCGGCGATGGCTTTTTGATGTGCCGCGCTCACCTGCGACCATCCCAAGTGAAATAGTGCGACCACGTCCATGTTGTTGTGGTTCCAGAACTGGTCTTTCCAGAGCCATCCTGCGGGATAATTGAAGTAGGAACACGAAAAAGAATGGGACAAGACTTGGGAAGTAAGGACGATTCGCCCGCATGGCATGAATTCCCCTGTAGATGGTCTTTGTCCCGCCGAAGGCGCCGGCCTGAAGGGGGAAAGCAGAGGCCGCGAAGCCGTCGCGGGGCCGAGTTACACCGAGTTGTAGAGCGCGCAACTTATGCGTCGCGACAATACAGTCAGCGCTTCCGCAGGTCAAGAAATCTCCGTGCGCTTAAAAAGGGAACGAACCACAGGAGTCAGGGGAGCTGTCTATGCCTCCGAGCACAGACAACGGTTTCAGGGTTCATGTCAAGTTGAAACGGTTTACTGAGCCGTCTGACATTTGAGCCTGCAGCTTTGAGTGTTCTGTATCAGTTCGTGTAAGTTAAGTTATATCAACGTATTAGAGGTTTGTTAAACCAATCCCTTTTGGGCAAGCGTGCTAGACTAACCTCAAATTCCCGCAACCGAGGACAGCAATGAAATTCGGTGTCATCATCTTTCCTGGCTCGAACTGCGATCACGATGCCTTCTGGACCATCCAGCAAGTCGCCAGGCAGCCGGTTACGTTCCTGTGGCATGAATCGCACGACCTGGAGAACTGCGATGCGGTCATCGTGCCCGGGGGCTTCGCGTACGGGGATTACCTGCGCACGGGCGCGATTGCCAAGTTTTCGCCGGTGATGGAATCGGTCCGCAAGTTCGCCGACGGCGGCGGCCTGGTGCTCGGCATCTGCAACGGCTTTCAGATCCTGTGCGAGTCGGGGCTGCTGCCCGGCGCCCTGATGCGCAACGTCGGCCTCAAATACGTTTGCAAGCCGCTGCAAGTGCGCGTGGAAAATAGTGATACCCCCTTCACCAATGCCTGTGCCAAGGGGGAGGTGTTGACTATTCCCATTGGCCACATGGAAGGCAACTACTTCTGCGACGCGGCGACTCTCGAAGAATTGCACCGCGACAGTCGTATCGCCTTCCGCTATTCCTCCCCCTCCGGCGAAATCACTGCGTCGGCCAATCCCAACGGGTCTTTGGATAATATCGCCGGGATCTGCAGTCCCGGGGGCAATGTGGTGGGTATGATGCCCCATCCCGAGCGCTCGGCGGAACCGGAACTGGGCTGCACCGACGGAATGAAGATATTCCAGTCCATGGTCGGCGCCATGGCTAATCGGTAGTCGCCCCGCTGAACTACCTTTGCGGATTTTTCTTGGTGATTAACAGGCTTTCGGTATATTGTCTGTGCTTCTTCCCTCGTACGACCGGGCCCCTCAACCCGATTTGGTAGGTTTGCACGCAGGGAGGCGTGTCTTTCATGACACCTAAGCAGATTCTAGATTCTTTTTCAGAAACATTAATGCGGGACGAGCGAATTCTCAGTGCGCAAGAACGCGCGCTGGTGGCGACTCTTCTACAGCATGCCCGGGCTGCTACCGGCGAGAACCACGAAACGCAGCAAGCAGTCAGGGCGGTTATTGCGTCGGCGGTCGGCGAAACCGTAGCTCAACGCGCCTTCGCCGTGCTGGGCGGCAGCATTGTGGAAGGCATTCTCGAGGGCAGCGCATTGCCCCTCAACGACTCAGCGGAATTGCAAACTCCAGATATCTATGCTGGACCAAAGAACCCGGGAGAACCGCAGCCTCCGTCGCAGGGACCGGGGCCGGTTAAAGCGCCGCAGAAGGCGCCGCAGCCGCCAAGTTCACCGATGCGTACACCGGGAGAACCGCAGCCTCCGTCGCAGGGACCGGGGCCGGTTAAAGCGCCGCAGAAGGCGCCGCAGCCGCCAAGTTCACCGATGCGTACACCGGGGGAACCGCAACCTCCGTCGCAGGGGCCGGGGCCGGTCAAGGCGCCGCACAAAGCACCGCAGCCGCCAGGTTCGCCGATGCGTACACCGGGAGAGCCCCAACCTCCGTCGCAGGGACCGGGGCCGAGTTCCGTTCGCACTGCGGTCGTTTCAGAAACCAGCGCAGCCACTGTCACCGAGCGGCCACCCGTCTTGCCGGCGAAATGCGTAGTCCTCGATGAGTTCCTCGCTCCGCAGGAACTGGAGGAACTCATGCGTTTCACCATTGAACACGAAGCCGACTTCAGCGCCAGCGAAGTGGTTTCTCCCACCGCGGATGGCGGCATTGTGAACTATGAACACCGCCGCTCCCGCGTGCTGATGGACCTGGCTCATCACCAGGACTTGACCTTGGCGCGCGTTAAAGCGGTGTTGCCGCAGGTCTTGGAGAGGCTTGGCATGGAGGAATTTTCCATTGAGGATGTCGAGGCCCAGGTGACCGCCAGCAACGATGGGGACTTCTTCCACTTCCATAGCGACAACGGCAGCGATCGCGTGGCCGCGCGATACCTGACCTTTGTCTACTTCTTTCATCGCGAGCCCCGGCAGTTCGATGGGGGTGAATTGCGGATTCACGATGCTCGCCTGGAACATGGCACTTACGTCAGTGCAGGCAGTTACCAGACAATCGTTCCGCAGCAAAACCAGATCGTCTTCTTCCCGTGCGAATTGCTGCACGAGATCACTCCGGTGAACTGCGCGTCGCAGCTCTTCGCCGACAGCCGCTTTACTCTAAACGGATGGCTTCGTCGCTAAACAACCCGGCGTGGTTGGAGTGGATGACAACCCTGATGGGAGGAGTGTCGGGGGAAGCGTCGCGGCAGAGCCATGCCGCGATGTTTCCTCCCGATCGCTTCTATTGCCTGCTCGATGAACTGCCGCTGCACTTGATCCCACAGCACTTTCTCCGGTCCTTGCGGCTTCAGGAAAATCGGCATCAACCGCTTTACCTCAATCCCGAATTCTTCTTGTGTAGTGCAGGGCAAATGCCGGAACTTTCAATGCAGAAGGGGTTGCTTTCTGGATTTGCTTTGCAGGGAACCGTGGCATGGGTGCCTAACCGCGCAACCGGCAATCTGCTTCCTTTCTGGCTCGGACCGGAATTGGAAGGTGTGTTGCGCGCTTTGTGCCCGGATGAACCAGTGCCCTCGTCAGTCCCGGACAGGGAGCGATACTTGTTGGCGGCCGCCGACATTCTGCTACCTGAAGACCAATCTGGGCAGCGCCGTCGTGACCGGGAAGAGAAAGTCGAAAAGGCATCTTCACAATTTCGGGAGAAAGGCTATGCGCCGCTCGATGATTTGATCCATCCATTTCACGTCGCTGCCTTACGCCGCTACTATCGTTACCTGATCCGCACTGGTGCGGTTCCCCTTGGCGATGGGCAAAGCCCACATCGTTACGTGGCCTACAACGAGGCCGTGGCACGCTTTTTCCACCATGACATCGCGACTACTCTGAGCGCAGTCGCCGGTGAATCCCTTAAACCGTCCTACGTCTATCTCGCTTCTTACCTGAGTGGAGCAGAACTGAAGAAGCACATCGACCGAGAGCAATGTGAGTTTAGTGTCACGCTCTGCCTGGATTTTTCTCCCGAGCCCATGCTTGAGACTCCATGGCCTATTCGACTGGATACTCCCTCAAGCGCGGTCACGGTTTACCAGGCGCTGGGTGACGGTCTTGCTTACCGCGGAACTTGGTTGCCCCACTACCGCGACACTCTTGGCGAAGGTCAAACCTCGACTTCGATTTTTTTCCACTACGTTGCGGCTGATTTCGCAGGGTCTCTCGATTGATAATCCGAATTGATGGCCGGAAAGCAGTTCTTCGTCGACCGCTACCGCAAGCCGTTAATCAGATACAGAACCGATAGAGTCTGATTATAGCTGTAGGCAAATCGCGTTCCATCGCGACTCACCCGCACGGGAGCCACCATCACAACGCCTGCCGGAACTCCTGGCCGCAACTCCTGCGCCATTGTCTGCTTGCCACTGTCGATCCCAACCTTGTAGATTCGGCTGGGAAGTTCGCCCATGTGATACCCGTAGAGCACGGAACCGTCGCTCGACCATTGCACCGGCAGGAATCCGGCTTCCAGTCCAGGGATCAGACGGGGTGAGCCGTCTCCTATGGGGTAGATGGCTACGGCGGAATTCGGTCCGACTCCAACCACGAAGCGGCTGTCGGGCGATGACGGACCGCACACCGTTCCTTCCGGCGTCACGGCTCTAGGTTTTCCGCCGGCCAAGTCCAACATGTAGCACTGAGTCGCATGGCCCTGCTCATTTCCATTGGCAATAATCCGTTGCCCATCCGCCAGGAAGCGCGCCCAGCCGCTCTGGATATGTTCCAAACTACTGATGTCGACGGAACGAGGCTGACCGGCGCCGATCGGCAGCAGCGTCATTCGCTGAGGCTGGCCCGTAGAGATTGAGATCGCCCACTTCTCATCCGGCGAAAGTCCACCTGCGCTTCCATCTCCAAGGCGAACCGGCAAAGTCCCGTCCAATTTTCGCAGTGCCACAGCATATCCCGGTCCCGCCGCTTCGCTGGCATCTTCAAACAGCACAAACTTTCCGTCGCGCGAAATGTCCTTGGCNNTGCCACGACAGTTCCACATCTTCCTTGCTGCCGAGAGTGGTGAACCCCATCGCCAGGCGCTTGGAGTTCAACGCCACCAGAACTCTGCCGTCGGGGGCGATATCTTCGAGAGTGATTCCCATGGGCAAGGCCAGCACGGTGCGGACCTTGCCCGACAAACTTACCCCCATCAAGTTAAGGTTCGTGCCCTTCTCGATAGCGGTGAACCAAATTTCTTTTCCGTTCGGGTGCCACGCAACTCCTTGCTCAGACTCCCATTCCTGGGTAAGCGCGTGCATATGTCCCGCCAGATCAACCACGCACACCGCACCGCGATTGTCCCAGAGCGCGGGGTGATCCATAAACGCGATCCTGTCGCCTTGGGGAGAGAAACGAATGTTGCTGATCCATCCACGGCTCTGGTACAGCACCTTGCCGATGGGATATTCCAGACGGCTGTGGCCGTCAACGTACCCCACCACTGTTAAGTTGCCTTGTGCATCCCAATCGGCCCAGCGAACGTCCGCCAGCAGTTCCTTCGGAGACCCTCCAGCCAGCGGTGCACGAGCCAACATCCCTCCGACGGTTTCCAGTTCACCATTGTGGGTGCCGTGCAGCACGACCGCGAGTTCGTTGTTGTGCGAAATGGCTAAAAGATTGGCGCCGCTCAAATTGAGCGGCTGGGCCAGCAGAGAATTTCCTACCGTGGAAAAAAGCTGCACCGGTTTGTCGTTCCACGCGGCGCTGTAGACGATGGACTCACCGTCTGGTGCGAAGCGCGCCGAATATATTGTGCCTGCTTCGAACGTTAAGCGACGGTAGGCCGGAGGCGGGGCCGGAGTGTGTACCAGCTCCGTAATTGCCAGAATCACGGTCGCCGCTGCCAATGCTGCTACAACGGCCCAAGGCAGCGCACGAGTTGTGCGCGTCTTTGCCTTAGGCGGGGAAGCGATCCGGATAGGCGACGATCCCGCGAGCGTCTGCAATGCGAAGGCCAGGTCTTTCGCAGTCTGGAAACGGTTCTCCGGATCCTTTTCCAAACAATGCCTGACGATGTCCTGATACCCCGGAGGAATCGCAGCTTCGTCCAAATTGCTGCTGGCCGGTTCTTCGCGCAGGACGGCAGTCATGGTGTCGACTTCGGTCTCGCCACGAAATGCGCGGGACCCGGCCATCATTTCATACAGAATCGCGCCGAAGGTAAAGATGTCGCTGCGGTGATCCACGGCCTTGCCCCGCAGTTGCTCGGGAGACATGTAGGCGACCGTGCCAATCATGGCTCCGTGCTTGGTCACCGTGGTCATGCTTTCGATGGAGCGATCGTCGGCTGGAGGAGTCTGGAGCTTGGCTACACCGAAATCCAGAATCTTGACCCGCCCATCGAGCGTCAGAAATAGATTTTCCGGCTTGAGATCGCGATGAACAATGAGCCGTTCGTGGGCGGCGGTAAGCCCGTGCGCGATCTGAAGGGCGTAGTCTGCGGCCTCACGCACGGGGATTGGGCCTTCCAGTAAACGCTGGCGCAGGTTCTTCCCTTCGAGCAGTTCCGAGACAATGTAGGGCACACTGCCTTCGAAGCCAACATCGTAAATGGCAAGAATGTTGGGATGGTTCAGCGCGGCAGCAGCTCGCGCCTCCTGTTCGAAGCGCCGCAAATGATCAGGATTGTCGCTGGAAGCCGGCCGAATCAACTTCAGCGCAACGTCGCGCCCAAGCCTTTCGTCGCGCGCGCGAAAGACCTCGCCCATCCCGCCAGAACCAATCTTTTCGAGGACCCGGTAGTGCCCCAAGAGCTGGCCAGCCATAAGTAATTATGCGAGCACGGTCTTTGCTGGCATGTTAGGTGCGATGGCGCACCGAGTCAAGACTCAGTGGGGATAGGCAGCGATTCCGCAACGAGAGGCC
>PLEA01000481.1 GCA_003136335.1 Acidobacteriaceae bacterium
CGACCACGCGGGTCCGAGCTTCAGCGGATACGACAAGCCGGTCAACCAGAACAAACACAGGTTCAGCGAAGTTAATATCCAGCAACGATTCCGGCGTGGAGAATTCGAAAACCTCTCCCGCCTGGTAAAGCCGGTTGAACCCCGCCTTCCGCAAGTCAAACAGCCGAGTCTTCAAAGCCTCGGTCAACTGCGCGGTCGCGGTAGACTTTTTCGCTTTCGAGGACCGCGCGGGCTCGGCAGCAGGTTCCTGTATAACCGGCTCCGGTCGCTGCAGCGGAAACAACACCTGCAGTCGCGTCTCTGGATCGAGCGCCAGAATCGCGTCCGCGACTTCATCGACCGTATCCTTCTTCACCTNNTAATCGTAGATCTCGGTCGCCGTCGCCACCGTCGACCGCGGATTCCGCGTCGTATTCTTCTGCCGAATCGCAACCGCCGGGGCGATCCCGTCAATCGTGTCCGCGTCCGGCTTCTCAATCCGCTCCNNCGCGCGTAGGCCGACAGCGACTCCACGTACCGCCGCTGTCCCTCGGCATAAATCGTGTCAAACGCCAGCGAGGACTTGCCTGACCCGGAGACGCCGGTCACCACCGTCAACATATTGTGCGGGACCTCAAAATCAATGTTCTTGAGGTTATGGACGCGGGCACCGCGTACTACAATGCTGTCCGTGTGGGTCAAGTCAGAAGACATCGATAAAGGGCCGCGATAGCCCATGCTCGCCCCAAGCGCACCCGCTCAGAGCCTTCCGCAAGAGCTATCGAATCTTTCTATTATAAAGCAGGGAAGGTGTGGCGCGGGCACCCACGCCCGCGCGCTTTCGTCAGCACCAGATCACGGACCAGCGCCCAGCTGGTGTCTCAGGCAAGGTATTTACGATAAGCGATTTGGGTTATGAAGAATGCAGTCGTTCTCGCGGTCGCGCCGTTTTCCGTAGCGAACCGCGAAGCCGAACCCCACCAGCATGATGCCGAGAGGCGGCAGCAGCATCACAAAGATGGCGCGATTGAGCGCCCGCTGAGCTTCCTTGGGCGTAGCCTTCGCATTCGCAACGCACATGGCGCAGCCTTGGGCCCACGCCGGCGCTGTCCACAGCGCCAGAAGCAACATCAGAAAAGCCACACGGATTTTCCCGGCAAGCTTCATGGCCGTTTCAGTGTACCCCAAGTCTCAGAATCCGCCCCGCATCGGGGAAGAAGAAGAAATACATGATGATGAAGCACCCGACCACCGCCGTCACCAGCATCCAGCGCATCAGGGCGGTCTCGAACTTCAGATGCATGAAGTATCCAATAATCAGCGCCGACTTGATCACTGACAGCAGCAGCAGCACCTCCAGCATGCGCACCGGCTGAAACACTTGCCGGTAGGCCAGCACAACCTCGACCGCCGTCAGAACCAGCAGCGCTCCCCACACCCAGAAATACTGCCCCTTGCTGTCGTCGTGCGTTGCAGCATCGTGCATTGTGTTTTTCCTCAGCGGCGCAAGCCACGCTCAGATCCTCGTCGACATCAAATACACCAGCGGGAAGATGAACATCCACACCAGGTCGACGAAGTGCCAGTAAAGTCCCGAGACTTCCACATCGTGCGCATCATAATCTTTCGGCTTCAGGAAGAGAATCACCGCCGAAACCAGCAGCCCCAGCCCCAGCGCATGAATCCCATAGTGAAAAACGTTATCGGATGGAATCAGAAAATATCCCGCAATCCAAATCACACCCAGAACCGGCAGGAACCACTTGCGAAACGCCACCACGCCCAAGTAGATCACGCCAATGGTGACGTGCAGCATGTGCATCGCCGTAAGCCCAAAAAACGTCGCCGGAAACTGCGGCACCGCCGCGGAAACCGCCGCAAACTCGCCCGCCTGTCCCGCCGGTTTCGGAAACCCCGGGAGCGTCAGGCCTTCGCCAATCAACTTGCTCCACTCCATCCCGTGCAGCACAATGAACGCCGTGCCGAACGCCATGGTGGCCAGCAGCCAATATCGCGTCCACGCCCGGTCGCCCCGCTGCGACGCGAACACGCCCAGCACCATCGTCAACGAACTCGATAGTAGGCAGGCCGTCATGATGGTCGCGTTGGTAATACTGTCCTTGCCAAACGGAGTAGGCCAGGCCTGCATCGAAATCCGGTTATAGCTGAAGGCAAAAAGCAGCGCCCCGAAAGTCAGCGAGTCCGAGGCCAGAAACAGCCACATTCCCACCTTCTTAGAGTAAGCCCCAAACAGTGGGGCCTCGTAAGCTCCGGGCAGCCCGTGTTGCACGGCATCATGCTGAAGCGTGGCGTCAGCCATTCCTAAAGTTCCCCTTTTCTCGTATCGTGCGAATCTATCTCAGGAGCCTCGCCTGTAATGTGCTCGTGAATCGTTTTGAACGTAGTGAATCGTCCTGAAAGGGCGCGGCTTCAAGCCGCGCCGTCTATGGCGCGCACTCCTGGCGGCTTTAGGCGCTGAGGGACTTATCGCGCAAATCCCAACAACGCGAACACATAAATCCAAAGCACCGCCATAAAATGCCAATACCAAGCCGTGATGTCGACCACAATCCGCCGCGCCTCCACCGGCTTATGCAGCAGGGAAGCGCTCGCCGCCCATAGCAGCGCAATCATTCCCCCGCAAAGGTGCACCGCGTGGGCGATCGTCAGCAAAAACACAAACGAACTGTTGGGATTCGTATCCACAAAGAACCCGCGAGCGTGCAGCTCTCCCCAAGCCAGCCATTGCCCCGCAAGAAATCCGATCCCCAGCAAAACCGTAATCCCCAGCCACGGAAATGATCTCTCGTTTCCCAGCGAGATTCCAGGAATCGACCTCACCGGAGCCAAGGCCGCCTGCAGCGCCGCCTTTCGCCGCGCCAATTCCATGGTCAAGCTGCTAACCAGAAGCACCGCCGTGTTAATCGCCAGCAGCAGCCAGGGCAAATCCACTCGGCCCCAATCGCGGACATAGCTATTCGAGGCGCCATCAAACGTGGGCAGCCCCTGCCGCACGATGTATGCGCTGGTCAGCGAGATAAACACCATGCAGACGGTGGCAATCCCGCAGATCAGTCCCAGTCGCGCCCGCCGCAGCCGCGCCCCGTAATTGGGAACGTCGCCGCCGCCATGCCCGTCATCGCCTCCACCCGCAGGGGGCAGGGGCGGCTTGTGCCCGTGGCCAATGTGATCAATCGGAGTCGGTGGAGTATAAGTCGCCATAAATAATCAGTGCGTTAATCTTACCCCGTCAATGTGTCGCACTGGTTGCCGGATCGTTCTGCATCACATAATCGCGCGCCGCGCCGGGTACACCGTACTCATACGGTCCATGATTCACCACTGGAGTCACGCCGCCAAAATTGTCATGCGGTGGCGGAGTCGCGGTCGTCCACTCCAGCGTGGTCGCTTCCCACGGATTGTCGCTGGCTTTCGGTCCCTTGAACATGCTCCAGAACAGATTGATCACGAAAATAAACTGGGCCGCAATCGTGATGATCGCCGCATAGGTCATGAACGTCTGCAGCGGCAGCAGTTTCTGCTGATAAGCCACTTCCGTGAATTGCGAATAGCGCCGGGTCTGCCCCGCCATCCCCAGATAATGCATCGGCATGAAGATGGAATACGTACCCGCCAGCGTGATGAAGAAGTGCAGCTTGCCCATTCGCTCGTTCATCATGCGCCCGAACATTTTGGGGAACCAGTAGTAGGTCGCCGCGAAGATGCCAAAGATCGCCGCCACTCCCATGATCAAGTGAAAGTGCCCGACCACGAAGTACGTATCATGCAAAAAGATGTCCAGCACCGGCTGCGCCAGGAAGGGCCCACTCAGCCCGCCCGAAACAAACAGCGAGACAAACCCGATGGCATACAGCATCGGCGTATGGAAGCGAATACGCCCCTTGTACATCGTCCCCAGCCAGTTAAACGTCTTGATGGCCGAGGGCACACCAATGCACATCGTCAAAATCGAAAACGCAAAGGCCGAGTAAGGGCTCATCCCGCTCATAAACATGTGATGGCCCCACACCATGAATCCTAAAAAGCCGATCGACAACATGGCGTAGACCATNNCACGCCCATCCCCGGCAGGATGGCGATGTAGACCTCGGGATGTCCGAAGAACCAGAACAGGTGCTGCCAGAGCAGCGGCGATCCGCCCTTGTGGCCCAGCACTACGCCATTCACGACCACCAGCGGCACGTAGAAGCTGGTGCCAAGATTGCGGTCCATGAGCAGCAGTATTCCGGCTGAGAGCAGCACCCCGAACGCCAGCAGCCCAAGAATGGCGGTGATGAACCAGGACCACACAGTCAGCGGCATCCGCATCATGGTCATGCCCTTGGCTCGCATATCCAGCGTCGTCGTCAGGAAATTCAACGCGCCCATCAGCGACGCCACACAAAAGATCGCAATGCTCGTGATCCAAAGATCGGCGCCCAGCTGTTCACCCGGTCCGGCCGACGGCAATGCGCTCAGCGGAGCGTATCCCGTCCAGCCGTGGAGCGGCGCGCCGCCAGTCACGAAGAAGGCGGCGATGATCACAACGAATCCGACAAAGGTCGTCCAGAACGAAAGCATGTTCAGGACAGGAAACGCCATATCGGGCGCGCCGATTTGAAGGGGCAGGAAATAATTTCCGAATCCGCCCTGCGGGGCCGTGGTCAGCACGAAAAACACCATGATGGTGCCGTGCATGGTCAGCAGGCTCAGATACGTCTCCGGCTGGATCGTGCCTATCAGCGGTAACACGGCAGACGGCCAGATCAAGTGGATGCGCATCAACAGCGACAAAAACATTCCGACGAACACCGCCGTGAGCGCCAGAAAGAAATACTGAATGCCGATGACTTTGTGATCGAGGCTGAAAATGTATTTCCGGATGAACCCCTGAGGAGCGTGCGAGTGAACCGTAGCCGCGGTCGCCATTATTGTTTTTCCGCCTCCCGTGCCGCCAGCCACTTGTCGAAATCCTCCTGGCTGAGAAC
>PLEA01000339.1 GCA_003136335.1 Acidobacteriaceae bacterium
ACCGGAGTCAGAGTCGCAATCACGCTCGCCTGCACTGAGTGCAAACGGCGCAACTATCAGACGCAGAAGTCCAAGCGGAACTCGCCGGACCGCGTCGAGTTCAAGAAGTACTGCCGCTGGTGCGGCTGTCACACCATCCACCGGGAGACTCGCTGACCTCACATGGCGCGGCAGACCCGTCAGCAGCGGCGTGCCCGCCGCGGCCATTTCCCCCGGGTACAGTGGACGGTCGGTGATGACGCCGTCCATTGGACTGCGGATCTCCGAGTAGCTGAGTTGCGCCTCCGCTCCCAGATACTTGCCTTTGGCCGATTCCAGTTGTCCCGCGGCAGATTTGAGTTCCTGTTGCTTGCCAATGGCCATCAGCGCGTCCAGGTGCTTCTTGGTGATCGCAGACTGGTTGCGGGCTTGCGTCACGTCCACTCGTGACTGGTCCAGTTCCTTCCTTGGCAGCGCGCCTTGTTCGAAGAGTAGTTGTCGGCTCTCGAATACCTTTTCCTGCGCATCGAGCACCTGCTGGGACTGCTGCGCATCGGCCTCGGCCTTCCGGATTTCCTCCGGCAAACCGGCAGCGGTGGTGGTTTCGTAGCTGGCCTGGGCCTGCTCGTAGCTGCCTTTATTTTCCTGTGCGGCGGCACTCAAATCGCGGTTTTCGAGCACAGCTAGAAGTTGTCCCTGGCGGACCGGGCTGCCGCGCTTCACCAGAAACTTCTTCACCGGAGCGCTGATCTTAGGCACAATCGCCGCTTGTTGTCGCGGAAACAGAATTGCTTGCGTATGGATGGTGTGCTGAATCGTGGTTTTTTCGACGGCTGCGACTTGCACCGTGACCGTCGGTTCTTTGTCGCCTTTGTCGGACGAGCAGCCCGCGGTAATCAGCACGCTAGCGAGCGCCGCCACACCCGCTATTGCGAGCAGACGGCGGTGCAAGAAACCGAGATTGCGATTCCAGAGTGGCGCGCCCGCGGTTTCGTTGGGGTTCATTCGACTAAAAGGTTCCAGTCAGAGTTTGTAAGTTTGCCACCGCGACGCGGAAGCGCGCTTGCCCGTCATCGTACGCGTTGCGGGCCTGGGTCAGAGTATTTTGCGCGTCCACCACTTCCAATACACTGGATTCTCCAGCCTGGTAGCGCAAGGTGGTGAGGCGCATACTGTCGGCTGCCAGTTCGGTGGAACTCGCCAGCGACTCCATCTCCAGGCGCGAGGTTTCGGCTTCACCGTAGAACTGCCGCAGGTGGCCGAGGAGTTGCCGTTGTGCGAAGGTTAACTCGACGTGCGCCTGATCGCGACGCAACTCGGCTTGCTTGAGCTTGCTGCGATCTGCACCCCAACTGAAAATTGGAATCTGCAAAGTGGCCACCGCGGAATAACCCAGGTTTCGAACTCCGTTCGTTCGAATGGCGAATTGGTTGGAATCGATGCCGTAAAAATAATCGACGCCCAGCGTCGGCAACAGCCCACCCCAGGCCGCCGCAACTTCGTGATTGGCAACTTCGAAGGCTGCAAGAGCCGCGCGCAGATCGGGATTGTTCTTTTTGCCAGCCACTTCGACCTCGGCAAAACTGGGCAGAGGCTCGGGAGTCTGCAAGTCATCGACGACGGCGAAGTCTTGATTGAAATCGGGAAACAGCAGCACGGCTAAATCGAGGCGGCTGCGCTCCATGCCGAGTTGAGCTTCCTGCAAATCGCGCTGCTGCTGCCGGTCCTGGATTCGGGCCTTGATCACGTCGGCATGAGCGACTTCGCCGCCGTTCTCCAGTTTCTGGCTCACGTCGAGAAATCGTGCCGCCTCGGTGGCAGCGCGCTGCGCCGTCGCATATTTGCGTTGGGCCACCACCAGTCCGTAATACGACTGGGTCACAGTGACCACCAGGCCGCGCGTAGCGATCTCGGCCTTGGCCCGGGCCTGCGCCAAAGCGGCGGAGGTCCGGCGATAGTCCGCAAAATTGGTGAGGGAGAGTGCCTGATGCACGTCCGCCTGGCTGAGGTACTCATGCACGCCGTTGTTGGCGATGAATTTGGAAGTGGGACATCCCAAGGTGCTGGTTGCGCAGCTCGCGGGAAGGGGGCCGGTGCCCTCGGTATAGAGGAATGAGTTGTTGTAGTTGAGGTTGGGCAGTAGTCCGGCGCGGGCCTGGACGCGATCTCCCCGCGCCAGACCAAGATCTGTGATCGCGGCGCGGTATTGGGGATCGTTCTGGCGAGCTCGCTCGAGCGCGTCCTGTAGCGTAATCGTGAGGGGAGCCCCGCTGGCGGGGGTAGCGCTCACGCCTTGGGTCTGCGCCGTCATCGCCACCTGTGCAAAACTCGACTGCCCAACCGCCAGCAGGACCAAAATGGAAATCAACCGGTATGTGCAATGTCCAGGATGGGACGGCATTTCGTTCACTGCAAGAAAGTTGTTGTGACTTATCTTCACAGGGTCACCTCGAAACGAAGGGCGGCGATCCAAAGTAATGAAAACCCTCGACCACAGCGGGAATCGCTAAGAACTTGCATCCCTGCGGAAGTGCGGCTGGCTGCGACGACGACGACTGCCGGGAGCACAGCGGCGAAGTAGATGTGTCGCGGACACTCACCATGGGTCAGTTGCTTGGACCATTTTGGAACTCGGCTAGCCTACCACGTCGTTCCTGAAAGTCACATGAAAACGGCGGTTGTCGTCCCTAAGTACTACTGCTCAAAAGTACTTAGCTTCCGGGGGCGAGAGGCGCACGAACCATTGGCGAACGCCGTGCTATCTAAAAAACCGAGTGTGATCGCCAAGTCCGCAGGAGGAACAAACCATGATCAATCTCTCTCAAGTCAAAGTAACGCCCCGCGATCAGCAGGTTCTGAACCTGCTCGTGCAGGGCTGCAGCAACAAAGAAATTGCAGGCCATCTTAGCATCAGTCCGCGCACTGTAAAACAACACCTGCGGACGTTGTTCTTGCGCGCCGGAATCCGCGAGGGGCGCAAGCGCGTGAAGTTGGCCATCGCTATGTTCATGAAGGAGGAAGCTCAGTCATGACACCTTGCGAGCGCCTCACTTCAAAAGAAATTCAGATCTCGATTCTGGTCTGGGAAGGTCTGACGAATCGCCAGATAGGCAGGATCATTGGCACCAGCGAACAAGTGATCAAGAACCATTTGCGCAGCGCCTTCGACAAACTTGGTGTCTGGAGCCGGCTGGAACTGGCCATGTATGTGGCCAGCCACGGCGGAAGGGATTGGCCTCCCGAAACCGGTCGCCCCGGCATGCCATTCGGCCAAGCCGTCGGGGCCGATTAGGGCAGGTGCGCCAGCAACTTTCGAGAGCCACGCCATTGTTGCAGACTTCATCCTTCCATTTTCTCTCCAAGGCGGGGCAATACTAGCCTCTGGCTTGGCAAGTTCTTGCAGTGGAGGTCCAAACTCTGCAAAACGTTTCACGGCAGGGATCTTCTCCTAACGCGGCGAGATTTGCTAACTCTTTGTTTCACAAGTGGTTGTGGGGTGGCGCCAACGGCACGTGAATTGCGCTATCAGAGTCGATTTGCAAGGTCGGCTCTGGCAGCCACGCGCCGGCCACGCGAACTCAGGCGAACCCCCAAATGGCCTTCAAAGAGATTTTTTGGATGACCTGCGACTCCACCGAACAACTGCGGGCGGAGTACGGTCCTTTTCACACTCGTACCGAAGCCGAAATTGAGGCCAAGAAACTCGGTTTCGGGTACCTGCTGCGCTACGAGCACATTCTCGGCGAGGCCGAAGAGGTTCAGGAAGTGCGATGTATCTTCGTTGAACTACCAGGGGCCATCCCGGTTGGAGTCGACGCCATCCCGGTGACGCTCCATACCCGTTGCGCGACCTGTGGCGAATCTGCCGCCCACGATACCAGCTGGGAGGCCGAGGTTTGGGCTGATATTCACGAATTTGAACACTCCCGCCATCGCGTGCGCCTTTTTGAACATGCTCGGGGCAAAGGTTTGAAGGAAATCGGCGACTGGCGGGGCTAGGCCTTCCGGCTTCAACTCTTATTCGAGAGCGCGCTCGCAGCCGCCCGGTCCAGCAGCCAGATCAACTTTCCATCGCTCGGCTTGACAAGCTTTGAAGGATACTGCTCGGTCGGAGCATTTTCTTCCAGTACGGTTCGAAGCACTGCAGCTTTGTCTGTTCCGCTGACCAGAAAAGTCACGCAGTAAGCCGCATTCAGAACCGGAAGAGTCAGGGAAATGCGGCTGGCCTTCAGCTTCTCAACCCAGTTGGCAACAACCAGGCGCGATTTTTCCTGAAGCGCGGCAGTGCCGGGGAAGAGCGAAGCGGTATGTCCATCCGGCCCCATTCCCAGAAGGATGAGGTCGAAGCGGGGAAACTGTCCAGGTCCGACCGCGAAAAATTTGCGTAGTGCCTGTTCATAGGCTTCGGCTGCGGCTGCGGCGTCGGGATTTTCCGCGGCAATCCGGAACACATTCCCCGCAGCCACCGGAATCTTCGAGAGCATGGTCTCGTCTGCCATGCGGTAATTGCTGTCGGGATCGGTGGGAGGCACGTGGCGCTCGTCGCCCCAGAAAAAAAACATGCGATCCCACGGCAGAGCCGTGCGGGCATTCGTAGCCAGCAAATTGTAGAGATTCTTGGGGGTCGATCCGCCTGACAGAGCGATGGTGAAGCGGCCGCGTTGTGCCACCGCTTCATTCGCAGTGCGCACAACTTCTTCCGCCGCGGTAGCGAACAACTCCTGCGGAGTGGTCAGCGTACGAATTTCCACGGAAGAACTCAATGTACTTCGCTCACGTCTTTCTCTAGCACTGGACCTAGCGCTGGGCGCTTCCGACGGCCGCGCAGCGGGCCGCTCCCAGCAGTCCAGCTTTGTCATTAGTAACCACCTGTACCGGGATCGATTCCACCAGCGAGCGCAGGCGGCCCTTATCGAGGAAAGTCTGCATAAACAGCGGACCCGCCAGCTTGGCAAGAATCTTAGGAGAAATGCCACCGGCCAGGAACAGGCCGCCGGTGGCCATTACCTTGAGGGCCAGATTAGAAGCCTCCGCGCCATAAACTGCGATCCATAGCTCCAGTGCTTGCTCCGCCAGACTCTGAGTTCCATCCAGCGCTGCCCGCGAAATCACTGCGGCAGGGTCGCCTTTCTTGAGCGCGGCGGCAAACTCCGCCGATTCCGTCCCGCATCCCCGGTCGCGCAGGAACTCGTAGACATTCATCAGGCCGGGGCCGGAAAGGATGCGCTCGTAGCTCACGTGCCCGAAGCGAGCTCTGAGAAAGCGCACCAACTCGATCTGCAAATCCCCCTGGGGGCCAAAGTCGGTGTGACCGCCTTCACAGGCGAAAACGTGATGGCGACGTCCGTCCCAGAACAGGCCGGCCTCGCCTAATCCCGTTCCCGGCGCAATCACGGCCTGATTGCCCACGACAGGCTCGCTCACCTGATTCAAGGCAACGAGGTCTCCGGCGTCGAGGGCCCCGATGCCCCATGCGCTGGCTTCAAGATCGTTGATCAGCAGCGTGGCCGGAAGATGAATCTGTTTCGCCAGCCGCGATTGCTCGATGACCCAAGGCAGGTTCGACGTCTCGACGCGACCATTCCGCACCGGACCCGCGATGCCGAAACATGCCGCGTCCGGGCGCGTCTTGGAATCATCCAGAAACTGGGTCACAATTTCGCCCAGTTCGCTGTGTTCGCGACTGGGAAAGACACGCTCGGACACGAGCCGCAGGTGCCCGTTCTGGGGTTGAAAGCAAGCCAGCCGAGCATTGGTGCCACCAATATCGCCGGCCAGAATCATTTCTCGAAATTCCTCCAGCGGCGGCCGTCGCGTTCCAGCAGATCGTCGGCTTCTTTTGGTCCCCAAGTGCCGGATGCGTAGTTCGGGAAATTTCGTGGCGGGAGCGCCTTCCACAAATCCAACACCGGATTCACTACAGACCAGCCCGCTTCCACCATGTCGGCGCGCTGAAATAGCGTCTGATCCCCGATCATGCAGTCATGCAGCAGCCGTTCGTAGCCGGTGCTGGGCTGCTTGCCAAAGTATTCCTGATATTCGAAATTCATGTCCACCGTCCCCAAGCGCATCACCGGACCGGGAACCTTGGCCGCGAATTGCAGCGAGATTCCTTCTTCGGGTTGAATGTGCAGCACCAGTTGATTCGGCATGAGGTGTTCGACGGGAGTGTCGCGGAACAGCACGAATGGCGCCCGCCGAAACTGTATCACGATATGCGTGTTGCGCACCGGCATTCGCTTTCCCGTGCGCAGATAGAACGGCACATCCGCCCACCGCCAGTTGTCGATC
>PLEA01000494.1 GCA_003136335.1 Acidobacteriaceae bacterium
GGGATGGCGCATCCCATGGGGCCGCTGACGCTGGCCGACTTCATCGGACTCGATGTGTGCCTCGATATCATGCGCGTGCTGCAGAGCGGCATGGGTGATCCCAAGTACCGGCCCTGTCCGCTGCTCATCAAGATGGTGGATGCGGGATGGCTGGGACGGAAGAGCGGGCGGGGGTTTTATACATATTGATGATTGTTGATTGTTGATTGTTGATTGAAGAATGATGAGTGATGACACCTGAGCCTGTCTCCACCAAGGAGAGCGACGCTTGGTTTTATCTGCTGGCTGCGCTCTGCGGCATCGGCGCGGGTTGGGCCGACGTCATGATCAACGATCTGTTATTCACGGCTTTGCTGGTGTTGTCGGCATGCATCCTGCTCGGTATGCTGCGGCCGCGCTGGCCGTGGCGCTGGGTTTTGGTGGTCGGAGTATGTATTCCGCTCACCGAAGTGGCTGCGTACGTAATTCTTACGGTGAAGCCGACGCGGGCGCAGGTGTATGGATCCTATCTGGCATTTCTTCCCGGAATCGCAGGCGCGTATGGGGGATCGATCGTGCGCCGAGTGCTGGATAACTTGAGGCAGGGGAAGTAGCGACGGCTTCAGGCTACCGGCTCTCGGCTTCCGGGCCCGCCTCGCGTCGCATGGCGAAAGCCGGCGCGCGGAAGCCGGGCGCCGAGGTTGCTCTTAAGGTATTGGCTAACCAAAAAGTTACTCCCGATCCACAGGGCGGGCGCGTATGCTGCGAGCATGGGTGTGTGTGTCTCGATGCTGGCGAGTGGCAGCCGGGGAAATTGCGCGGTGGTGGCCAGCGCCTGCACCAGGATTCTGGTCGATGCCGGCATCTCCTGTCGGGAGACGTTCAAGCGCATGAAGTCTCTGGGCGAAGATCCACGCACGCTTTCGGCGATTCTGATTACCCACGAACATTCCGATCATGTCTACGGACTGGCGGTACTGGCCAAGAAGCTGCGTATTCCGGTGTTTATGACCGGTGCCACGCACCAAGCTTGGGCGCGGGCCATGCGCAACGATAAAGGCGAGCGGCCGAAGCTGGAAAAGTTCGAGCCGTTCGAGTCTGGTCATCCCTTTCAAGTGGGCGACATTGAGGTGCGGCCCTTCACCATTCCGCACGATGCGGCCGACCCGGTGGGATTTACGTTTCGCGCGCAGGGCATCAAGGTTGGGGTCGCCACCGACCTGGGATATCTGCCAGTGAGCGTGCGCGATCACCTGCGGGGCTGCGATGTGCTGGTGATGGAGTCGAATCACGATCTGGAGATGCTGCGGGGAGGGCCATATCCCTGGTCGGTGAAGCAGCGGGTGATGAGCCGGGTGGGGCACCTTTCGAACCTGGCTCTCGCCGATTTCCTCACAAACGACTATGATAATAGTGCGACGTTTGTGGTGCTGGCGCATCTCTCAGAGCAGAACAATCATCCGGAAATAGCGCGAAGAGAAGCCGAAAAGGCGCTGGCCACACGGGGTGGCTTGTTCCACAACCGGGTGCTTCTGGCGTCCCAGACTGAGGCAATAGAACCGATTCGCCTGTAGACCGGCCGAGTGGTGTGGGCTGACTGGTCTTGGCTTATTGTTCTTGGCTTATTTTTGTTACCCCCATGAGTCAGCAGTGCATTGATCCAATCGTGGGCAAGATTCTGGCGGGCTGGCGGTATGATATTTCCGGTCTGGCGCTGGAGATGCGCGGCGACTACGAAAGCCATTTCGCCGGCTGTGAGCACTGCCGCAGCCGCCAGCAGATTCATCGCATTATCGATGTAGGACTGATTGCGCTGGCGTCGATTTCCGCGGGAGTTTTCCTGCTTGCCTTTGGCGTGATCTGGCATCTCGGTCCGCGCCATGCCTTCTGGCTGGAAATTGCCGCGCTTGCGGGATTCGGTCTTTCTGCGCTGATCTGGCTGGGCGTGGCCGTGGCTACCCCGGCGCCGGTGACGGTTCTCGATGCCGCCAAAGAGGGCGCACGGCGGGTCCACGACCGCTTGCCCGAGGAGATCCGCCAACGGCTTCCCGAAGAACTTCGCATCAAAATTACCGGAACATAAATGAAGGGGAGCTTGCGCATGGTCGCGGTGTTGATGCTGGTCTCAATGGCCGCTGCCCTGCCTGGCGCGCACGCGCATGCGTTTCCTGCAGCGCAAACGGGCCATCCGGCGGGATGCCACAGCCATGGGGCGGCTCCGGCTCCTGCGCCGACCAGCTACCAGTGCTGTGTGAGCGGTCACCGCGCCGCCATTCCGAACCCGTCGTTTGCTCCTCGTTCTCTGGTTGCCCAGGTTTCCGGTTTGGAAAATGGCGAGAACCTCGGCTCAGGCGTCGTTCCCTATCGCCATTCTGCCGTATTCGTGGTTCCCTCCGATAGTCCGCCACGAACCGCTCCTCTCCGAATCTAAACGCTTTTTCAATTCCCTCACTTTCTTGTCCCGGACTGCGCTTCCGCGTGCTTGGGATTTGACATTCCTAGAATTTTACAATCACGAATTTCGCAACCACGAGGTTCGCCGTGAGAAAGATGCTGTTTGCCGTCTTATTGTTGGTGACGCTATCGCTGGCGAGGGCTTCGGCGCAGGAGGTCAACCCGGCTGCCGCCGCGCACGCCGAAAAGGAGGCGTCGACGGCGCAAGCCACAGCCATGGCGGGAATGCACATGGACATGACGGACGAGACAGTGTTTCAACTGCCCTCGCCCCATGAAGGCTCGGGGACAGCCTGGCAACCGGCTTCCGTGCAGGGCCCTGAGTCGATGTGGATGCGCGGCGGCTGGGAGTTGATGGCGCACGGCGTCATCTTCGTGGATTACAACCAGCAAGGCGGCCCGCGCGGCGAGGGCAAGGCCGAGTCGGACAACGTGGGCATGCTGATGGAACAGCACAGGCTGGGCGCGGGCACAATCCTCTTTCGGCAGATGTTTTCCGCCGAGTCGCTCACGTCGCCGCATCCCGGATTTCCTGAGCTTTTTCAGACCGGGGAGACCTACCATGGCGAACAACTGGTCGATCATCAGCATCCGCACAATGTGTTTGCCGAACTAGCGTTGCTCTACACGCTGCCACTGAGGGAAAACTTTTCGTGGGAATTTTACGGCGGGCCGTCGGCGGAGCCTGCGCTTGGTCCGGTAACTTACATACACCGCGCTTCGGCTGCAGAACTGCCGCTCGCTCCCCTTGGCCATCACTTGCAGGACTCGACGCACACCAGCTTCGGCGTGGTCACGACAGGATTTGTAATCGAGCGCGTCAAGCTGGAAGCTTCCGCCTTCAACGGGCGCGAGCCGAACGAGGAACGCTGGAGCATCCAGCTTGCGGCGCTCGATTCATGGTCGGGACGGGCTTTTGTGGCGCCGACGCGCAACTGGACGGCGCAATACAGCATTGGACGGTTGGAGCGTCCCGAAGCGCTGGAGCCGGGCAGCCAGTGGCGGCAGACGGCATCTGTGGAATACAACCGCCCGCTGGCAGGAGGCAATTGGTCGACCACACTGCTCTGGGGGCGCGTGCATAAAATTGCGACCGATACGACTCTGAACAG
>PLEA01000569.1 GCA_003136335.1 Acidobacteriaceae bacterium
GATGCCCGCGATCCCCTGGCGCATTTCCGCGGTCGCTTCCTCATTCCCAAAACAAAGACTGGGGATGACTACATTTATCTGTGCGGGCACTCGCTCGGGCTGCAGCCGAAAACTGCGAGCGCCTATCTTGAGCAGGAACTTCGTGACTGGGCAGAACTTGGCGTGGAAGGGCACTTTCGCGCAAAGAATCCGTGGATGCCTTACCACCGGCTGCTCACGCAGCAGACCGCAGCACTGGTCGGGGCGCTGCCCACGGAAGTTGTGGTGATGAACTCATTGACAGTGAACCTGCATTTGATGATGACGTCGTTCTATCGTCCCACGACTAAGAGGCACAAGATTCTCGTCGAATGCGGAGCATTCCCTTCGGATCAGTATGCGGTAACGTCACAAATCCGCTTCCATGGTTTTGATCCTGCCTCGTCGCTGGCCGAACTCACGCCCGGTGATGGCGAGGCTTGCATGCGCGATCAAGATATCGAGACGCTGATCGAACGCGAAGGCGATTCCCTTGCGCTGATCCTCATTGGAGGAGTGAACTATGTTACGGGACAAGCCTTCGACATGGCAGGAATTACGAAAGCGGGGCGACGAAAGGGATGTGTCGTGGGATTTGACCTTGCCCACGCGGCCGGAAATATTCTTCTGCAGCTTCATGAGTGGGGGCCGGATTTCGCGGTCTGGTGCAGCTACAAATATTTGAACGGCGGTCCAGGATGCGTGGGAGGATGTTTTGTCCACGAGCGGCATGTGCGTGCATGGGAACTGCCGCGCTTCGCAGGATGGTGGGGACACGATGAGACTACGCGATTCCAGATGGGGCCGGAGTTTCATCCGATGGAGGGAGCGGGGGGCTGGCAATTGAGCAACCCACCGATTCTGGCGCTGGCCGCTTTGCGCGCTTCCCTGGAAATTTTCTCCGAGACGGAGCTGGAACGCTTGCGTGCCAAGAGCGTTTCACTCACCGGATATATGGAATTCTTGCTCGGCCAAGCTTCGCCCAAGTTTTCCATCATCACGCCAGGCGAGGAGGGCCGACGGGGCGCCCAACTCTCCATTCGATTGCCAGGGATTGGTCGTAGGCTGTGCGACCAGCTGGCCACGGCGGGAGTGATCGCAGACTGGCGGGAACCGGACACTCTTCGGGTTGCCGCAGTGCCCTTGTACAACTCATATCAGGACGTTTACCGTTTCGTGCAACGTTTTTCAGCCGCACTCTCCTAAATCCTTACACCCACTTCCGTCTGGCAAATTCCTGGTTACCTCGGTAATACATGCGTGGGTTCCCGCGACCCTACAATCTTAAACGTGGGGAAATCTCCGCTCCAGCACGCCAGAAGGTGGACGGCCATCGTGTGCGCGGTGGTGTGCGTTCACGTCTTGCTATCGTTTCTGGCACCACGCGGATTTGCCCTTACGGCCTTTGGCGACATCCTGCAGAATCTTATTCTGCTTTGTGCAACGGTCGCAGTTCTTTCGAATGTGAGGACAGCTTCCCCGAAGGCTCGGCTATTCTGGGCGCTTCTGGGTCTAGGCTTTGGGATGTGGCTAGCCTCGCAACTCATGTGGACATATCTGGAAGTTTACTTGCGGCATGACGTGCCAAATTCATTTGTTGGAGATGTAATTCTTTTTCTGCATATTGTTCCCATGATGGCCGCAGTGGCAGTCCAACCGCATGTTCAACAGGATGGCCGCACGCTGCGAGTCGGAACGCTCGATTTCGCTCTTCTCTTTACATGGTGGCTTTTCCTTTATCTGTTTGTCGTGATTCCCTGGCAGTATGTGCATCCCAGCGAATTCGCATACGGCAGGAGCTTTGACCTGCTCTATGTTGCCGAAGAACTGGTACTGGCCGCAGGCCTCATGCTGGTATGGCGACGGAGTCGCGGAGCATGGCGCAGCCTTTACTTCCATCTGTTCGTCGCAACATTGATCTATTGCGTCGCTTCGCTGATGGCCAGCGAGGCTATCGATCTGCATCTCTATTACACGGGAAGTCTGTTCGACGTGCCACTGGTGGCCGGAATGGCCTGGTTTGTGCGGATTGGCTTCTTGCCGCGCGAGATCATGGCACAGAATCCGGTCGAAGAAGTCCCCAGCCGCGGTTACGAAATCTGGAAAGCGCGACTCGCTATGGTGGCCGTGTTCATCACTCCGTTAATGATGGCGTGGGCACAATTCGGCGGAGACGCGCCGCAAAGTGTTCGCACCTACCGACTGCAGCTGACCGTGGGCGTCATGCTCGTAATGGGCGCGCTGGTGTTTATCAGACAACATTTATTGGATCAGGAGTTACTCAGCCTGCTGCGATTGTCGAAGCAAAACCTGGATGAGATGTGCCGGCTCAAGGATGAACTGGAGAACAAGGAGCATTCGCTGAGATGGCATAGTTTGGAGTTGCAGCGGAAGAATCTGGAACTGCAGGAAATCTCGTTCACGGATGTACTGACCGGAGTGTGGAACCGGCGCTATCTCGAGGAGATCCTCACGGCCGAAGCCGGACAGGTATTGCGAAATTACCAGCGCGCGCGAGGAAGTGAGGTCCGAAAGATGGATCATCGCGATCTGGTCTTCATCATGGTCGACATGGATTTCTTTAAAGAAGTAAACGACCTCCACGGCCATCCCGCGGGAGACAGCCTGCTGCAACTGGTGGCGCGAAGGCTGTCCACCGTGGTCCGCAAGTCCGACGTGCTGGTGCGCTGGGGCGGAGAAGAATTTCTTATCATGAGCCGTTCGGCTGATCCATCGGGAATCCCGGCATTCTGCAGCCGCATTCTGGAAGTGATCGTGTCGGAACCGTTCGATCTTGGCCAGGGAATCACAGTAAAAAAAACGTGCTCCGTGGGCTGGGCCGCATATCCCTGGAGCCGCGGCGCGTTTGAGGCGATTTGTGCAGAGGAATCTATTGCGTTGGCGGACGCCGCCCTTTATCGAGCCAAGGCTCTGGGCAGAAATCAGGGTGTGGGGATTGTGGCGACAGATGCCGCGAGCCAAAATCCTGGGGCGATTAATATGGCATCAGTGCGAGAGGGCAATCCTCCGCTCGCCCGTACCATAAGAACCGAGTGTCCGAGCCGGCAGCGGGCTCCGGGAGCGGATGTTCAAGCTGGCGAAATTGTCGACAAGTCCAGCGCATAATATTTCCTGCTCAAGCGATTAGAACCAGGCGTCTTTCAGCCGCAGACGCTTGACCTGTGAGAGCCCCTTGACTACATTAGGTAGCCGACTTTATGTCACCGAGGCATAGTACTAATGAATGCAAAGAATCCTTCGCGCAAGACAGGCCTTCGCCAGAAGGCACAACTCATGTCCGCATCTGAAATTGAGCGCACGCTGGTGCGGCTAGCGTACGAAATCGTGGAAAAGAATGGCGGGGTCGATGGCCTTGGGCTAGTCGGAATTCGGCGTCGTGGAGTTCCAATCGCCGAACGACTGGGCAAGATCATCACGCGTATCGAAAACGCCAAGGTGCCAGTGGGGACTTTGGATATCACGTTTTACCGCGACGATCTCTCGACGCTGGGACCCAAGCCGGTGGTGCAGGAGAAGGAGATTGGATTTGAGATTGAGGATAAGAACATTGTTCTGGTCGATGACGTTCTCTTTACGGGACGCACAACCCGGGCTGCGCTCGACGCACTTTTTTCACACGGCAGGCCGCGGCGAGTGCAGTTGTGTGTGCTGATCGACCGCGGACACCGAGAGATTCCCGTCGAAGCGAGCTTCGTGGGCCGCAATGTGCAGACCACCACGGACGAAGTCATTGAGGTGAAGCTGACGGAAGTCGATGGTGCGGAGAAAGTTCTGCTGATGGAAAAATAGAGCCACAAGACAGAGTTGGCAAAACTCAGGGACGGTGGGATCGACCCACCATCCCTTTGTTTTGAAAGCGCAAGTTGCTAAGCGATCCTGGTGCAGACCGCCTTGGTTTGGGTGTAGAGATTGAGAGCGTCGTGTCCCATCTCGCGCCCCCAACCGGACTGCTTGTAGCCTCCGAACGGCATTGCCGCGTCGAAGATGTTGTAGCAGTTGATCCAGACGGTGCCGGCGCGAAGCTGTTCCGCCATGCGATGCGCCTTGCCGATGTCGCGCGTCCAGACTGCGGCAGCCAGGCCGTAGTCGCTGTCATTGGCGCGGGGAATGATTTCCTCGGGGTCCGTAAATGGCATCGCCGCTACCACGGGTCCGAAGATTTCTTCCCGCACGACTTTCATGTTTTCTTTCGTGTTCACGAGTACCGTAGGTTCGACAAAGTATCCGCGATCACCGGCCTTGTGGCCTCCAGCTAATGCTTTTGCGCCTTCGGAGAATCCAGCCTCAAGGTACCCGCAAACGCGATTCATTTGTTCCTCTGAAACCAAAGGGCCCATCTGCGTGTCGGGCTCAAGACCCGAGCCAACTTTAATTTTTCGGGCATGCTCCGCGACTCCCTCGACCACCTGATCGTAAATTGATTTCTCAACGTACAACCGAGAACCCGCGCAGCAGCACTGGCCGTGGTT
>PLEA01000447.1 GCA_003136335.1 Acidobacteriaceae bacterium
GAGGGCGTCAGCGGCATGAAGCTGGCTGTCTTCGAAGACTTCCACTCCCACGCTTCCCCCGACAACGTGAGCCGGGTCGTCGAGAATTCCCTCGGCCCCGGCTGGTATTCCTTCGTTCGCATCCGCTCTAGGGATGACGACGGCGATGGCGAGACCACTCTCATCTACGCCAATCCTTCCGGCGGCAAGCTGCGCATGATGATCGTAAACGTGGAGTCCCAGGAAGCGACCGTTGTAGAACTGAAGCTCAGCGACCACGCCATCAAGCGCTGGCTCAAGGATCCCAAAGATAACGCCGAAGAAAAAGGTGAAGACCAGTCCGGCCACCGCCGCCGCCACGCCGACGACTGAATTCGTAACCGTGGCCGAGAGGCTGCTGAAAAATTCCCCGCGGGCACGTTGAAGACGCGCCGCAATGAGCAAAAAATACAGCGACTTCGCATGGAAAGCCTCTCCCGATGAAAAAATCTTTCATTTATAGCGCAGCGCCTCGATGGGATCAACCTTGGCTGCGCGACGAGCAGGAAAGTAGCAAGCCAGCAGCGCCACCAGGATCAGCAGTACCGCGACGGCCGCAAATGTGCCGGGGTCAGTCGGACTCAAGCCAAACAAAAAAGAGCGCAGGGTGCGAGTCAGCACGATAGCTCCGCCCATGCCAATCGCCACACCAATCAGCGCCGTCACCAGTCCTTGCCGCAGCACCAGGCGAAGCACATTCCCGGGAGTCGCACCCAGAGCGATCCTTGTGCCCAATTCTCCCGTGCGTCGCGCCACCGAATAAGCCATCACGCCATAGAGCCCCGCAACCGCCAGCAGCAGCGCCGTACCTGCAAACGCACCCAACAGCATCAAGTTAAATCTCCGCGACTTCAGAGAAAGTGCGGACACTTCGGCCAGTGTCCCGAACATCGGCGGCACATTCGGGTCAAGCGCGCGCACAATTCCCCGAGCTGCAGAAATCACCGTCGATGGATCCGTCGCGATCCGCAGCACCGCAATAAAACGCTCCGTGGCTTCAGGCCGCTGCCGGTAATTCACATAAACAATCGGACCGGACGGCTTTTCCAGACTGTCCTCGCGCACGTCCCCAACCACACCGATAATCGTCAGCGGCCGAAGGTCGCCATCCATATTTCCGAATTCGATCGTTCGGCCGATCGGATCTTCCCCAGGCCATTTTTCTCGCGCCAGCGATTGGCTGATTACAGCCACATGCGGCGCATCCATGGTGTCGCGATCATCGAACAGTCGCCCCCGCAACAGTGGGATTCCCAGCGCGCGAAAGTACCCTTCACTCGCCGGACAATAGTCTGCGTGTCCCGTGCGCGCCACGTTGTGAAACCAGCGCTCCAAATCTTCCATCGAGCGTGGCGGCTCATCACCGGGCGCCATCACGACATAAGTGCCATCTGGGAGCCCCGATGTCAGGGGCAATGTTCCCGTACCGCCTACCCCCTGCACGCCAGGAATCTGACGCAACCGCGCCAGCAGTTCACTAAGGAACTGCACGCGTTCTCTCCTCGTATCGTTGCCAGCGAAAGACAGCGCGAGATTTACCGTCACAACGTGCTCAGTGCGGAAGCCAGGATCAACCGACAGCACGTGCAGCAGACTGCGACCGAGCAGCCCTGCCCCGGTGAGCAATACCAGTGTGATCGCCAACTGCCCCGCGATGATGGCGCGGCCAACCCGCTGGCTCCGTCGGGAACTTGTCTGTGAACGCCCCTGTTCCACAAGCGCCTGTTGCACATCTCCTGAAGTCGCCCGTAGGACACTGAAAAGTCCCAGCCCAACCGCCACCAGCAAAGAAACTCCAAACGCAAAAAGCAGTACCGGCAGATGAATGGGGGTGTCCTCCAACAGTGGCAGCTCAGGCGGAGCGAAGTGAACCACTGCAATCACGCCCCAGCGTGCGATCAGCACGCCAAACACCCCGCCAGCGAGCGAGAGCAAGAGCGATTCGGTCAGAAACTGCCGGGCCAATCGCCCCCTGCCTGCTCCAACTGCCGCGCGGATCGCCAGCTCCCTCTCGCGCGTCGAGGCCTGGGCCAACAGCAGATTCGCGACGTTGGCGCAAGCAATCAACAGCAGAAAGCCTACCGCTCCCATCAGAATCGACAAACCCGCGCTCACGTTGCCGGTCATTGCCTCCTGCAACCGCACCACGGCCACGTCCGTCATGTCCACGTCTTGCCCGAACTGTTGCTTGATCTGTCGAGCGATCACCACCAGTTCAGGGTGCGCCTGATCCGGCGAAATACCATCTCGCAGCCGGCCAATTACCTGCCAGTTGTGCGCACTGCGACTGGGCAATCGCTCGTATCGTTCTCGCGGCACCCATATCTCGCATCCGTCGGGAAACCGAAATCCCGCCGGCAGCACTCCGATCACCGATACCGCCTGATTCAGGACCGTGAGCCGGATCGCAGAAAGATCGCTCGCGCTTCCTAACTGCTGCCTCCAATACCCGTAACTCACCAAGGCAACAGGCGCAGCGCCGAAGCGGTGATTCTCCGGCAGAAAGCCCCGCCCCAACACCGGCTGAACCCGCATGAGTGGAAAGAAGTCCTGGGAAACGGAGGCCATTGCCGTCCGGGTTGGTTCGGCCCCGCCCGACACAGACTCCATCCCCGTTCCAAACTCCGCCAACCCCTGCAAGGAATGACTCTGCGAACGGATATCCTCAAAGTTGGGATCGGTAAAGTTCATCCGGTGGCCGCGATCGCTGACCTCCCAGAGCTGAACAATCTGGTCCGGCTTGTCGTAAGGCAGCGGTCGAAGCAGCACTCCGTACACCACGCCAAAAATAGCGGTGGTTGCGCCGATCCCCAGCGCGAGCGTGAACACGGTCACGAACGTAAATCCAGGATTCCTTCTCAACACCCGCAATGCATATCGCAAATCCTGCACCATGGTTTCCATAAGCCTCAACTCCCACTTAAGCATCGCGCCGTCAGTCGAACGGCGTCGGCGTCATCTTGCGCGCAGCCGTTCTGCAGGCAAAGCGAAGGATCTCGCGCGCACAGATGCCGCCTCAGGAGTCACCCACAGCAGATCCCGTGCCAGATTCGTCAGCCGTAGCACATTGATGGCAAAGGAAAACCGTTTTGCGGCCATATCAAATCCCGTCCGCTCGCGGACGCGGCTGCCCAAATTCGAACAATGTGTCAGGGAACGTTAGGCAGTCAATGGTCTGACGATTTCGCCTAAGTGCACGAGAAAACTGGGCGATCCCTAAGTATTGCCGTGAACCGCCATTCCGCTTATTCCTGTAGCAAGATCTTTCCCAACTTGACAAGAAGAACGGCCGCTAAATCCTTTGAATAGAGGATTGTGCCCGCAAGTTATTCTGTCCCTGGGATTTTTCCTCGTTTTCTCGCTACATGATCCAACTGCACCGGGGGGAGGGTGGGGTAGCTAGAAAGTAATCTTCCCACGACGGGAATTGACGATTAAAGAAACATTACAAATAATTACTTGACCTCACCCTTCCTTGCAGATACATTAGCCAGTTCCCGGGACACTAGGAAGCTGCTGGGCGATTTTTTAGTTTTTGAACCTCGAAAGTCACCCCATAAAATCGAGCATCTTCGGTATCCTGTCGCGCATCTATTCAAAAAGTGAGTTCTTACGCTAACTCCTTTACAACCTAATAGGAATCAGTGACTTATAGCGCACTTTGGGGTTCCGGTCACCCTCCTCAATAAAGGACGAATGCGGAAGGCCACAATCATATAGTAAGGAGAAAGAAAGCACATGCGCTCTGATCGTGTCTTTGATGCTTTACAGACTTTGCGAAACCGGTATATGCTTTGTCAGCTTGCCTCCAAGGCCACGCGCAAGTTCCACCGGCCCAGCACCAGAATCCAGGAAACCATGAACGGTGTTTTGGACCGGATCGCTGACTCGGAGCGGCAAGATGTTTTGTCGGAACCAGAGAATTTTGCTGAGGCACAACGGCGGGCTGCTTAACCCACCCCGCCATCCTGCCTGGTAGTACTGCGTCTTTCCTGCGTCCCCTCCTTTTAAAAAATCTCCCGCTGACACTAACGAATACGTTCTAGTGCGCGGGTTCAGGTGAATCATGACCATTGCTGAACTGAAAGAAAAGAACATCACCGAACTGACCAAGATCGCAAGGACCTTGGATCTGCCCGGTGCCAGCGGTATGCGCAAGCAGGACCTCATCTTCAAAATCCTGCAGGCGCAGAGCGAAAAAGAAGGCCACATCTTCGCCGAAGGCGTCCTCGAAATCCTGCCCGACGGCTACGGCTTCCTGCGCTCTCCCGATTACAATTACCTCCCCGGGCCAGATGACATCTACGTCTCGCCCTCGCAAATCCGCAAGTTTGATCTCAAGACCGGCGACACTATCAGCGGCCAGGTGCGTCCTCCCCACGAAGGTGAAAAATATTTCGCGCTGGTGAAGATTGAAGCCGTCAACTTCGAATCGCCCGACGAAGCCCGCAACAAGATTCTGTTCGACAATCTGACGCCGCTCTATCC
>PLEA01000624.1:0-23379 GCA_003136335.1 Acidobacteriaceae bacterium
AAAGAATGGAGCCGACGAGCGGACTTGAACCGCTGACCTGCCGATTACGAATCGGCTGCTCTACCAACTGAGCTACGTCGGCCTGTCCTCGATTCTAAATGGGAGGCCGGAAAGCGTAAAGCAGCAAGCCCATCGGTCACGATCAATGATCGATGAACAATGATCGATGAACAATGATCAATAATCAATAATCAATGATCAATGATCGGCGATCGACGATCGACGAAGATGAACCAGGCCGGCGTGCATTTGTGAAGATCGGCCCGAGGGTCTACTCCCTCGGTTACCTTCGCCTCTGGCTACTATGCTGCTAGCGTTCCATCAGAACGACATGTGCAGGCACATGGGCTGTTAGGGATGCCGCCGAATAGGAGCAGAATCAGGCGGGGACGCCCCTCCGTGGGGGATGACCTGCGAGAATCCTTCGCTCGACCGGAAACAGCCCACGCCTTCTCTGAGCGCGACCTCACTTGGTTGCGACTCAAGTCTTCAACCGACCATTCCCCTGTCGCTCTTCGCCGCTTTCGCTCGCCTGATCGTGGAACCTACGCCGCTCGTGCCTCGACTAGCGCGTCATATTCCTCTTCCGATTGTGCGGGGAGTAATACCCACATGGTGTAAATGCCGAGCGCCGTTCCAAACGGAATGTTGGTGAACAGAGAAATGAAGGCCAGGACAAGAGCGATCACCCGCGCCCAACCCTCATGCTGCAACAAACCCCATCCCGCAATGAATCCGCACGCGGCCTTGGCCAACAGCAGCAGTGCGACTACGCTCAGCAGCGGCCGCAGGAAAGAGGTCGGCGCATCCGGGGCTCCCATGGGACGAAAATGAGCGAACAAACTATTCGCCACGACAAAGAGGATAATGCCACCGATGGTGTTGAATGCCGACAGCGCCAGCCAGAACAGCCCGAGCAGCCGAACATGCTCCTGCACTCGCCCCGGGCGCGGCTGCATCAGCGAGATTGATCCGACGATCTGCTTGCCGCACTTGCTGCAAAACCCCTGACCAGGCTGCACCACCGCGCCGCATCCATCGCAGAACATGAATTCCTCCTCGACGCTTTCCCTCTGAAACTGCTCTACAAAATACTTACAACCGATGATACGCGGAAAATGCGAAACAGTTCCCGCGCGCGCGCTCGGACAATTCGTCGGAGGTTATTTTGCGGCCGCACTAGGAAATCCAAAACAAAGAGGCCACCCGGCAACAGGGTAGCCTCTTTTTCAAGGGAGAATAGTTCCAACGGAGCTTTAAAATCCGTTAAAACTTTCTGCGACAAATCTTATGAGTCTAAAAACGGGGGTGTCAAGGGATTTTTGTTAAATAAATGTCTTTGTTTTCAATTAGTTACATAACCAATCAATATCAGCCTGGAGTGTAGCAAATTGAGACAAAAACGCCGATTAAATCTCCTAAGCCAATCTATCTAAAGCCACTTACTTGAATCAGGCTGGGTTTTGGGGGGCCTGCCGACCGCCCTCAGTCCCGCTTTGGGAGGCGCTTTCGACTACCGTTTCTGTGAGACGCAGCGAGATGAATTCCATCTGCTCAGGCCGGTCAAAGACCTTGTCCGGATACCAGCGCTTCATCAGAATGCGGATTCCACCGAAGGCCACTCCGGCCACGATTGCGAAGCCTGCGAGAATCGCACAAAGGATCACAATGTTGAGGAACAGCATGTACAGGTCGTGCACTTGCTTGTTATCGGTGGGCGCATTCCAGGTGACACTGGCTTCGTAATTCACCATTCCCAGGAGCGACTTCGCATCGCTATCGGAAACCGGTCCCGTAGCAATCGCAAGGATGGGCCCCGTGCGCTTGTCGAAAAACGAACCTGCATTTTCGATGCTCGAAACCCCGGCCTGCGGTTGCGTCATCTGATGCGCCGCATCGATGCGACGTAGATGCTCGGCAGCCAGTTGCGGCGTTGGGTAAGAGATCAGCATCAACGTCGCTTCTCCGCTCGACGTGTCGTAGCGGGCCAGACTCACTTCGGAACTGGCATTGAAGTCCACCAGGTCGGCGGAAACCGGCGGCGCCTGCGCGGCCAGGGCTGCCGGCCCCATCACATATTTTTGCGTGTTCGCGACATAGCCCCGGCGCGGCATGAATTCGATAAATGTGGGCAGGTTGGCGGCATTTCCGTTGGGTCGCGGCAGCGCTCCCGCCAACTCGCGCAACTCCGCGCCGGCCATGGCCGATTCTTTGCTGAACTGCGCGTCCACCAGCACATTCCCACGATAGAAGAGCACGCGCTGTCCTAAAGACGCGCCCTGATCGCCGATCTGCTCTTTCGTCATCTCCGGCTGCAGATAAAACGTGTAGGCGCCAAACGCGCCTGAAGCGTCCGCGAAACGCGCCGCCCGGATCTTCAACGTTCGCCCGTCATCCCGTATGTAAGTGGACGAAGCCAGATCCGAGAAGCGGTACTCTTTGAGAACCGCGGCATTCGTAGGATCCGCCGCCGAGGCATCCGTGCTCATCTGCGCAGAGCCCTGCATCTCCCATCCGCCAAATTGTTGCGGAAGCAGCGCGGGTTGCTGGATCGAAGAATGAGATGGGTCTGCCTTCTGAGGCGTGTTCAACGCAAAGGCAACGCTCAGCAGACATGCAATTGCAATAACCTTGCCTACGGAACGGGAAAAACTCATGAATGAACTCGCAGTGGAGAACTCCTCTACTAATTAGACCACAGAGCAGGCTGAAAGGTTTCACCGGTCCCACAAGCCATGCGGCTCGAGTCGTGCAGTTTGAGTCTAGACCGGCACCCTACTCATGGGAGCCACCCTGAACGGCGCCGTTCTTCCGGCGTAGTGAAGAGCCTGCCCTGCGCGAAGTCGAAGGGATCTCGTGCGCAGACCAGCCACGCCCCCGCCAGATCCCTCCCCTGGCTGAAATGCGCCGGGGTTCGGGATGACGCCTCCGAGGGGAGCCAAAGGATCAAGGCGTAAGCGCTTGAGTAGCGGAATTCAGGCTGCCATGACCCATGTTACCTTCGTGCCTCCCTGACTACCCGTCAGGGCCATTCCTAAAAGGTCAGTCCTGCGGCAAACTACTTTGGGTAACAGAATGGGATCAGTCAGTATGGACACGGACCAGCGACGAGGGAATCGCACTAAGGCAGTGATTCCCGTTCGAGTAAAGGGCCAAAACAGCGCCGGGAAGCCTTTTGAAGACCTGGTGCACACGCTGGACGTCACCCCGGATGGAGTGCGCTTGGGCTCAGTGCGGCAGGAATTGAATGTGCTCGATGAGATTACGATCTTCTATCGCAAGCGAAGAATCCAGTTTCGTGTCATCTGGACGAAGAAACTGGAGGGCACATCCGAGTTTCAAGTCGGGCTGGAGGCGGTGACTCAGGACAGTGAAGCATGGGGACTGAATTTTGCCGACTACAAACGCCAACTGGCTTCACAGCCGGCGGTTGCTAAGCTGTTAATGCCTACTAAAGAAAAGGGAACTAATGGGATATTCAATGTGGAGTCTTTGGTCAGATGAAGAGGGTCAGGACGTTGCCGAATACTCTGTAATGCTGGCGGTGATCCTCGTGATTGTCGTCGGCACGGTGCGGCTGATCGGGTCGAACGCTGGAAACGTCTTCTCGCAAGTCGGAAGCGCGATTCAGTAAGCGCGAGACCCACGCTCTGAACTCTAAGACACCTTATTGGCCGGCGGCTTTGTCCAGCTTGCTGGCCACTCTCACTCCGCTCAATCCATCCACATACTTCGCGATTCCACGATAGAGCGACTCGGCGATGCGCTGGCGGTATTCGCTGGTTTCCAGGCGATGCTCGTCGGTCGGATTGCTCACAAACGAAATCTCCGCCAGGATCGACGGCATGTTGGCGCCAATCAGCACGATGAATGGCGCCTTTTTCACTCCGCGGTCGCGGATGGCCGGACTCTTGGCCGCCAGCCCGCTGTGCAGCGACTCCTGCACATCTCCGGCGAATTCGCGCGACTCTTCGATTTTTTCCTTCAGCGCGATTTTCTTCACCAGATCCTGAAGCTCGTAAATGGATTTTTCCGAAACTGCGTTTTCCCGCGCCGCCACTTCCAACGCCTCTGGCGAAGACGTGAAGTTTAGGTAGTACGTCTCGACGCCCCGCGCGTCAGAATCATGGCTTGAGTTGGCGTGAATGGAAATGAACAAATCGGCGCGCTGCTGGTTGGCGATGGCGGTTCGAGTTTCCAACGGAATGAAGGTATCGTTCTTGCGCGTGTAGACCACTTCGGCGCCCAGCCGTGCCTGCAGCAGTTTGCCGAGGCGGCGGCCAACCTCCAGCACCAGATCTTTTTCTTGCAGCCCGTCGGGGCCAATGGTTCCCGTATCGTGGCCGCCGTGACCGGGATCGATCACGATCTTGCCGATCTTCAGACCCAGCGCGCGGATCAGCGACCGGTCGCCGCTGGACGTGGGCTTGGCCTCGCGCATATCCAGGTCTCGATCGTTTGCCCGGCTCGAAGCCAGACGCGATGAAGTTTTGCCGCGCGCACGACTCGGCGACGGAGGAGCATCGTCGTCATCGTCCGCATCGACCACGACCTTGGTGACCGCGGGCGTCGTACTCTTATCTTTCGCAGAAGCGTGTTTCGTGGAATTGGACGAATGCGCCTTAGAACCGGCGTCGACGCCCTTAGATGCGATCTTCGTTTCGTCGCCTACGTCTTCGGTGGTGACGGGAGCCTTCCCGGCCTCGGCACGCAGCTCCCCTCTCACCTTTGCCTCCGCTGCCCTTAATGCTTCTTCCGGTGTCAATTCGTCAGTCGTTGCACCCTCGGCGTCCGATCCCGCCGTCGGCGGGGCTTCAACGTCAGCCATCGCCGCACTGTCTTGCAACAACTTGGCGTGCATGTTCTTTCGATTATTCTTGCCGTGAATATCAATGATCAGACGGTAAGGGTCAGGCAGCAAAAACGCTTCGTAATCCGAGAGGTTGTCCACCTCGAGCACAACCCGAGTGCGCCCGGGTTGAAACTGCGCCACGCGGATCTTCTTCAGGAATCCGTCATCCACGTCGAAGCTCTTGCCCACCAGCGTCGAGGCCAGCTTGGTGCCGCGTAAGTCAAAGAAGATGCGGTCGGGATGCGCAATGCGCTGCGAACCGAACTTAATCTCACTCTCCAAATCAATGGCCACGCGGGTGTAATCCGGTGTGGACCAGTGCCGGATTCCGGTCACGCGCGCCGTGCGTCCGGAGTGGGGATCAGAGGATTCCTGTGTAGATGAGGCGGTCTTGAGGTCGGTCTTGGAATCGGTCTTGGAATCGGCTTTGGAGCCAATCCCAAAACTAACGTCCTTGCCCGCCGAATCGTCCGCCCCCTTGGTCTTGTCGGCAATCTCTTTGCCGGCTTTTTTCTGCTTCCGCGCCAACGCCTTTTTCTCGCGATCCGCTTCGCGGTCGAGATCCGCTATTGCGCGCTGGGCATCTTCTGCCAGGCGATTCTGCGGATAGCGATGCAGAAAATCCTCAAAAATGCCGTGCGCCTGCTCGGAATTGTTGAGATCGTCTTTATAGATTTCGCCTATGGTGAACAACGCGTCGCAACGGTATTTGCTGCCTGGATACTCCCGCCGCAGGAACTTGTACTGTGCAATCGCCTCATTCAGGATCTTGTCATCTTCGAAGCGCCGTCCCATCTCCACCAGCGTCTCCGCAACGGCAACCACGCTGGGATCGGCCTTGATAGAGGAAGGCGCCCCGTAATAGACGTTGCGATAAGCGTTGATGACCCGCTGGTAGTCGTGCCGCGTGCGGTCTGCTGGAGGACGTCCGTTGAGCGCTTCCCGCATGCGCTCGGCACTGGCAAAGCGCTCGCGAGCCCAGGCGTCGCTGTGATGCGCGCGGGCATGGGCCGGCACTCCGGAGAGAGCCATCAGCAACAGCAGCGCTCCCCAGCGCACGCCGCGCTGGCTGGTTGTCAATTTCAAAGTCGTCGGTCCGTAACTGTCTCGATCCGCCGTTGCAGTTGAACTGCCCTTGGTACCTGAGAGATTCCAATAACTTCTTAAACAGATGCCGTAATCCTAATCGGTGTTGCTGATGTAAAGCACGCCCCGCGCATCTCGTTGAACGCGCACGGGATCATGCCTGGGGCCCGACGGAGAAAGATCAAATCCCCCATAGTAGAGATTGGTAATCCGCCGCACATAATTCTGGGTTTCCGCAAAGTGTGGGACACCCGCACTGCGTGCCACCGCCCCCGAACCCGCATTATAAGCGGCCAGGGTCAAGTCCACGTCGCCGCCGTAATTTTCCAGAAGTTGCTTGAGATGCCGTACGCCGGCATCCACGTTCTGGTCCGGGTCAAACGGATTCTTCAACTTCAACGACCGCGCCGTCGATGGCATCAACTGCATCAGGCCCATCGCTCCCTTGCGCGAAACTGCATTGGAGTTGAAATTCGATTCCACCTTCACTACCGCGCGCACCAGGTTGGGGTCCACATTGTGCCGGGCGGCCGCCATCACGATTGACGAGTCGATTTCCTCCTGCGAAGCCTGATGTCCGCGGGCGTTGGCAGCCACGATCTTCGCGTTCGCCGACTGCGCCGACTCGTGCCCGAAATATTGGCTGACCTCCGCCGCGGCCGAACGCGCCGCCTGCATGGAGGCCGTGCCCGCCGAAGCCACTGGCTTCCACCGGGTTTCTTTGCTGCTCCAATAGACCAGTGACGAGCGCTTGGACTGTACCGGCTGCGTGGCATGTTTCTGCGCTGGCACGGGTTCGTTCACATACACCTTGTGCCCGTTCTCACTGGTGGTGGTGATGGCCTCGGACGCACGGTCGCCCTCCGCCGCCCAAGCATGAGGAGGAGCTAGAGATAAACATAAGGAGGTCGCGATTGCCGTCGTGGCCGTCATCATGAATGCGACTTGCAGGCGCTTTCGCATAATCCGGGCGTTTTCCTTTCCCTGAACCTTCGCTGGGGGGGGCATGCAAACAAACTTCGCCCTCCCCACGTTCTACCCGGAACCTGACGGAGAATTCTGAACCAGAGTAGGACGATTATAGGCGGGCACCCACGGTCGGGCAATCTATCCGAAGGGAGTAGAACCACCAGAGTAATCCGGATAACTTATTGAATATAAGAATCTTAATGGTTTTCTGGCGATCCCAGCCCCGAATCAACAGTAACCGTGGAAAGGTTACCAGCGCCGCTGCCCCAGTCCCGGAGGGGCGACAGATGATAGCCCAGGACGGAAGTCCTGGGTAGGCGGGCAGGATATGGAACAAGTCCCGTTAGGGACGGCACAACTCGCTAGCTCCGGCCTCACCCCTTCTCCAGCGCCGCCGCAAACGCATCCAGCGAAAGCGAGCGCAATAAATTGCGCCGCATCCCGCGTTCCACTTCCGCCAGCCGGTCGGACGCCGCCGTGATCCACTCGAAGTCGGCCGCCTCACCCAACCGCTTCAGCTCGGAAGCAATGTCGGTATTCCGAATCAACTCCGGCACACCGGCTTCAATCGACGTCAGATCGCGCAACAAAGAATAAAGCGTCCGAATCAACCGCTCAAGCTTCTCCCGCCCTTCCGCGCCGGGCCTATACGACTCGGTGGTCTTGAACAGCTCACTGTGCTCTCCACCCCCCAAAGCAGATTTCAAAATTGCAATCGCATGCCCGCGCGCCGCCACATAAGCCGCAAGATCGAAACTGCGCGCGCGTCCCACCGCCCCTTCGCAGAGCCGTGCGACCAGCGCCCGCTGCGCCGCCTTCCACTCTGGACGATGCTCGGCCAAGTACCGCTCAATTTCCTCCGCCGGCAATGCGCCCAGCTGGAACACCATCGACCGCGATCGAATCGTCGGCAACAGCTCTCCGGGATTCTCCGTCAGCAGGAAAATCGTCGCGAACTCCGGCGGCTCCTCCAGCACCTTGAGCAGCGAGTTCGCCGCTTCTTTCATAAACGCCGAGTCGGTGAAGATGTAAACCCGTTCCTTGCCCTCCGCCGGACGGTAGTAGATGGTCTCAATCACCCGCCGCACCTGATCCACTTTGATCATCATCTGCGGCGGATCCGGCGGAATCACCAGCACATCCGGATGCGTCTGCACAAACAGCCGCGTCTCTTTCTTGTCGGTTTCGCGCAGATTCTCGCGTGCCTCAACCGCCTCGGCAAAACAGGCGTCCAGATCCGCTGCCTGTGCAATGCGCATACAGTTGGCGCACTTCCCGCAAAAATCGGGCAGGCCATCGGTCGTGGTAGGCGCCAGGCAGTTCAGTGCTTGCGCCAGCATCAGCGCCAGCGTGTACTTGCCCGACCCCTGACCACCCGCAAGCACCACTGCATGCGGAAAGCGCTCGCGCGCAAGCATATCGCGCAGGCGACGAATGGTTTCCGCGTTGCCATGAAAGTCAGAGAAGGACATCGCAAGGCAGAATCTACCACAGAGGCACAGAGGCCCAGAGAGGAACAAATTCGAAGAATGATTCTAAAAGCCTTCTCTGTATCTCTGTGACTCGGTGGTGAAATGACTTTCCTACAATCTCAACTTACGCTGAACAACCTCCACAATCCGCTCATGCGTCTGCCGCGGCGTCCCGCGCGCATCCACCACCGCGACCCGCCCGTGCTCTCGCGCCGCGATCGCCAGATATCCTTCATGGACCCGGACAAAGAATGCCCGCGTCTCCTGCTCGAACCGGTTCTCGTCGTGGCCCCGACTTGAACTTTTTGAGTCTCGTTTATTCCGCAGGCGCGCTCGAGTCACGCTGGCCGCGGCGTCCGAATCGAGCAGAATCGTCAAATCCGGCTGCAGATTCCCACACAACACGCGGTGCAACTCGCGGACCGCCTCACTCCCCAGCTTGCGCCCGCTCCCCTGGTAAGCCTCGGTCGAATCCGTGAACCGGTCGCAAAGTACAATGCTGCCCTGCGCCAGAGCGGGCTCGATCACTTCGGCAATGTGTTGCGCCCGCGAAGCGAACATCAGCGCCATCTCCGCCAGCGGCGAAAGCCCCGCCGTGCCGGAATCGAGCAGCACCTTGCGAATCTTTTCTCCCGTGGACGTCCCGCCCGGCTCCCGCGTCTCAACAACTTTGTATCCCGCCGCGCGCACCACCGCGGCCAGCTTCCGCAGTTGCGTGCTCTTGCCAGTTCCGTCGAGCCCCTCGAAAGTAATAAATTTTCCGCGCCGCGGCATCTGCGGAATGATATCAGTCCGCGGCCATTGCAATTTTCAGGTCCGCGCCACATCCTGCTCTGCGAGCTTAGCGGGCAGCTCTCTGCGAACTTTGCGGCAAAAAAAGAATTTAACCACCAAGACCGCAAAGGATTCGCAAAAAGCAAAGAGCGTAAAGTGATCGGTGCCAAACCGCTCCCGGACCGTTGCGTCCCTGTACCGCCATCCTTGCCGACTGCTATAGTTTTAAATTCTGCAATCGAGTGCATTTCATCACGAACATGGGGGCCCCGAAAGAATGAAACTCTCCAGAACCTTGGGAGTAGTCTGCGTCGCCGTGTTGGCAATTCCGGCTTGGTGCGCCACGCCGCCCACCGTCACTATTGCAGTCGACGCAACCGCGGCACCCCGCAAAATCTTCCATGCCTCGCTGAAAATTCCCGCCACCCCAGGCGACCTCGTACTCTATTACCCGAAATGGATTCCCGGCGAACACGCGCCCGACGGCCCCGTCATCGATCTCGCCGGCCTGAAGTTCTCTTCCGGCGGCAAGACTCTGAAATGGCGGCGCGACCTGCTCGACGGCTTCACCCTCCACGTCGACATTCCGGCAGGCGCGAATGAAGTCGCTGCCGAACTCGACTTTCTTTCTCCCGCGACCTTCGAAAGTGGCTTCTCAGCAGGCTCCTCCGCCACCGACAAGCTCGCCATCATCAGTTGGAACCAGGTCTTGCTCTATCCCAAAGGCTGGATGTCCGACGACATCAATTACAGCGCGAGCCTGAAGCTTCCCGACGGATGGAAGTTCGGCACGCCCCTTCCCGTAACCAGCCAGAGCGGAAACGAAATCAAGTTCGCCACGGTTTCCCTGGCGACGCTGGTCGATTCTCCCGTCATCACCGGAGAATTTCTGAAAGTCGTCCCGCTCGCCGAGGATCCTCTCACCGAAATGGACATCGCCGCCGACAGCGCCGCCGCGCTCGACGCTCCCCCGGANNCACCACTACCGCGACTATCACTTCCTCTACACGCTCAGCGATCACGTCGCGCACTTCGGCCTGGAGCACCACGAGTCCGACGACAGTCGAGTGGACGAGCGCGCCCTGGTCGATGACGCCGCCCGCAAAGTGTCGGCCAGCCTGCTGCCCCACGAATATGTCCACTCGTGGAACGGAAAGTTCCGCCGTCCCGCCGACCTCGCCACACCCGACTACGAGCAGCCCATGCAGGACGATCTGCTCTGGGTCTACGAGGGCCTGACCAATTACCTCGGCTTCGTGCTCACAGCCCGCAGCGGTCTGCTTACTGCGGAGCAAGATCGCGACGATCTGGCCGTAACCGCCTCCGCCCTCGATCACACTCCCGGCCGCGAATGGCGCAACCTGCAGGACACAGCCGACGCTGCGCCAGAACTTTATTTTTCTCCACGGGCGTGGGAGTCGTGGCGCCGCAGCACCGACTTCTACGATGAAGGCACGCTGGACTGGCTCTGGACCGACGTGATCATCCGCCAGCAAAGCAAGGGCGCGAAGACTTTGGATGATTTCTGCAAACTCTTCCACGGCGCGCCCAGCACCGGCCCCATGGTCAAGACCTACACATTCGAAGACGTGGTTGCCGCGCTGAATCAGATCGTCCCCTACGACTGGCGCGGCTTCTGGACCGAACGCCTCACCAATCACCGCCCCGGCGCGCCTCTCGGCGGCATTGAAGGCAGCGGATGGAAGCTCGTCTACGACCAGACTCCTTCGGACATGATGAGCGGCCTGGCAGGCATGTACCACGTGGCCCCCGCCGCGCTCGCGTTCGGCCTCCTATTGAACGACGATGGCACCATCATCGACACCACCGAAGGCATGCCCGCCGCGAAAGCCGGCATCGGCCCCGGCATGAAACTGGTCGCCGTCAACGGCCGCCGCTTTTCTCCCGAAATCCTGCGTGACGCGGTCAAGGCCACGAAGACCAGCAACTCTCCGATCGAGTTGCTGGTCGAAAATACCGACTACTACAAAACGTACAAAATCGACTACCACGGTGGCGAGAAATATCCGCACCTGGTCCGCGACGAATCAAAGCCAGACTTACTGACCGACATCCTGAAGGCGAAGTGAGCGTCTGCGGTGTATAACGACTTGTCGTTCTAAGATGGTTGTCATCCCGAGCAAAGCGAGGGACCTGGGTTCTCGCCTGCACTAACTGCGGTGACCGAGCACCCGCAAACCTCGCAAGAGGAAAACTTGGAACAAATGACTTTCTCCCGCTGTGCGGCAGTCTCGACTGCTCTCGCCACCCTCTGCGTTCCTTTCTGTGCGAGTCTCTCCCTCTTCGCGCAAACCTCCATCCTCGGCTTCGCTCCCTCCTCCTCCGCCCGCCAAACCGAAATCGAATCCCAATTCAAATCCATCCCCAACCCCGACGAAGAACGCCGCCAGCACCGCGTCTTCACCTCCGAACCCCACGTCGCCGGATCAAAACGCAATAACGAACTAGCCGACTACATCGCCAGCGAATGGCGCAAGCAGGGACTCGAAGATGTCATCATCCGCCGCTACGACGTGTACGGCACGAACCCGAAAAGCGCCTCGCTGGAAATGATCGCGCCCACGCACTATCAAGCCACGCTCCGCGAAGCCCCGCTCGACGCCGACCCCGACTCGAAGAATCCCGCCATCAGCGGCGCCTGGAGCGGCATGTCGATCTCCGGCGAAGTCACCGCGCCTGTAGTTTACGCGCACAGCGGCAATCCCGAAGACTACGACCTGCTGCGCAAGAACGGAATCAGCGTCAAAAGCAAAATCGTCCTCGTGCGCTATTCCAATCCCTACAGCTATCGCGGATTCAAAGCCCTCACCGCACAGCGCGAAGGCGCAGCCGCGATTCTCATTTACAGCGATCCCGCCGAAGATGGCTACAAAAAAGGCAAAGTCGATCCTGACGGCCCCTGGGGCCCGGAGTATCACATCCAGCGCGGCGCCATCACCTACGATTTCATCGTCCCCGGCGATCCGCTCACCCCGGGCTGGGCTTCGATCCCCGGTGCAAAGCGCATCCCAATTGAGCAGGCCATGTCAGCGCCAAAAATCATGTCCCTCCCGCTCTCCTGGCACGACGCTCAGCCTCTGCTCGAAAACATGGATGGTCCGTCGGCTCCAACGGACTGGCAAGGTGGACTGCCGATCCAGTATCACCTCGGCGGCGACCGCGTGAAAGTTCACTTGAAAATCGAGATGGACAACGGTACCCAACCCTACTACGTGGTCGAAGGCCGCATCCGCGGCGCGGAGTTACCCGACGAGTGGGTCGTCCTCGGTAATCATCGCGACGCCTGGGTCTTCGGCGGCGTCGATCCCTCCAGCGGCACCGCCTCGATGATGGAGCTGACGCGCGCCCTCGGCCAACTGACGAAAGAAGGCATGCGCCCCCGCCGCACGATCGTCGTCTGCAGTTGGGACGGCGAAGAAGTCGGCCTCACCGGGTCCACCGAATGGGGAGAGCAGTTCGCCGACGAACTCCGCAGGAACGCCGTCGCCTATCTCAACGTCGATGAGGCTACCTCAGGACCAAATTTCCACGGTCAGGCCGTAGCTTCCCTTTCGCCCATGCTGGTGGAAACCAGCCGCACCCTGCAAGATCCCTCCGGCAAAAGTCTCTACGAAGCATGGAAGGAATCGAGCACCCGCGAGCGCCGCGAATCGAAGATCGCAACCGAAGTCACCGACGCAAATCTTGCCGACACGCGCATCGGCAGCGGCTCGGACCACACCGTCTTCCTCAATTTCGTCGGCGTGCCTGTCATCGGCCTGCAGTTCGATGGAGACTACGGCGTCTACCATTCTGCCTACGACGACTTCTATTGGATGAACCACTTCGGCGATCCCGGCTACCGCTACCACGCGCTCATGTCACAGCTATGGGGCGTGACCGCGCTGCGCTTGGCCAACGCCGACCTGCTCCCCTTCGATTTCGCCAGCTATGCCAGCAATGTCCGCCAGTTCGTCGACGAACTCACAAAAGGCAAGGACATGAGCAAGCTTGATCTGACGGGAGTGCAAAAAGAAATCGACGCATTCGAAGCCGCCGGCAACCGCCTGAATGAATCACTGCATCACAAACTCGCCGCAGGCCCCGTCAATCCCAAGCTCGCGCTCACTCTGAATCACGGCATGATGCAAGTCGAGCGCAACTGGCTAAACCCTGACGGCCTCCCCGGGCGGCCGTGGTTCAAGCACATCCTCTACGGCGCCCGCTTTACTTACGCCCACCTGGAATTACCCGGCCTGACCGAAACCGTCGAGAAACAAGACTGGCCCGCCGCCCAACAGCAAGCCGAAATCCTGCAGCGCGCTCTGGCGAACAACACCAGACTCCTCGATCAACTCAACTCCTCGCTTAAGCCGTAGCCTTCCAACGCTCAGGCCGGTGAAACCGGCGCGCCGATCGCATACTGCTTCGTTGCGCCAGATGAAAATCCGTTCACAGTATCGTGAACGGCGAGGTGAGGTTATGATCCCCACTGCTTTTGAAGTCAACCGGAGATTCCGGCTGGAATTTCTGCCGCGACCGACTCTTACCAACTAACACGCAGGGCTATTTCGGGTAGGTTATCCCTGCTGGGCCATATCTCAACTCGATGTCAAAAGTTCACTACGAGAAAGAGAGAAGAGACGTTCTGGTACACGAACCAGTACTACCCTGTGGACGGCTCGTTTGCCTGGTCCACATGGATCGCGTCGCTCAAATTCCGGCACTGCCACTAGATCGGTAAGCGAGGGTACCCCACCCTTGTCGCGTCCTTTGCGACAGGGTGGGGATTTTGATTCCAGGTTTCATCGTAGGCGAGTGCCCCATGTCGCGTTCTTCGCGAGACGTTGCGATTTTAAATCGAACGCAGGCTAGCAGCTACAAATAACTCTGAACCGGAACATCAAAAGAGGAGCATCAAAAGAGCGACCGCTTCATTCCCCCGCCTCTTTCATTCCCGTTCCGCCCCTCCTCCACAGCCTGACCGGCTTCTTGATCGGTTTCTCAACAGCGAGGGGCCCGCCCGCTGGACGGGGCAAAACCGGAAAGGAACGTCAATTCCATAACCTGCTGTTATTACTTGAGGTTACGTGTGAGTTCCTTGGGAGGCTGCTGAAAAACTTCAACTTCGACTGCTAGTGCGAGGACCACACGATTATCAAGCTGAACGGTGGTGGCCTGCTACCGCCGCATCTTCCGCCGCATAATCGAACTGCGCCAGGAACTCGACTGACGGCGGATTCTCCCGCTCCCATTGTATCGTCTGCCGGATCGCTTCCTCCATCGCTACCGGCTCGTCGTACCCCAACTCGCGGCGGATTCGCACCGAACTCGCTGTCCAATGCTGCGCGGCGTTGCCAGGCTTTAGCAAGTGGCGCGGCGTGCGCTCCAACGGCAGAACGACGAATTCCCCCTCCCACCGCATCTCGCTGGCGATTTTCCGCGCCCATTCCAGTTCGCTGAACGATGGTTCCTCGCATACGTTATAGACAGTTCGCGCTGCGCGATCATCTGTGGCAGCCAGAGCAATGGCTGCGGCTACGTTTTCCACGTAGCCCCGCGACGAGCGCCACGCGGCCAGCGTCTCGGGAAAAATGATGTGCCGTCGTCCGTCGGCGATGCGCTTCACCACGGAATAAAAACGATGCAGCAGATCGCCAGGTCCATACACCATGGGCAGCCGGAGCACCGTCCCGGGAAGTTCACAGTCGTTCATCACGATGCGCTCCGCCGGGATCTTGTCGTAATCGTCCGTCACCCACGGGAAAATCTTGCGCATGAGTTGCACGCTCTCTGGTGGGTAGGGATGCAGACTGCGCCGCAGTTCCGACTCCTCCGTAAGCGGCAGTTCCTGCAGCGGACCACTTTCCGTGCCGTGCGAAACGCCCACCGCGCGGTACACATCAATGCTGCTCAGCATGATCACCCGTCGCGTCGCGCCCCGGAAGATGTTCATCAGCTCTTCCGCCTGCGGACCTGAACTCATAACCAGGTCAATCACCACATCGGAAACAAAGTGCTTCAGTTCCTGAGCGCTGGCGCTGAGTTCGTTACGGTCGCCCCGAATCTCCTCAACCCCAACGGGCGCGGCCGTCGTGCCGCGGTGAAACATTGCTAGCGTGTGCCCTTGCTGCTTTAGCGCAGCCACGGTGAATCGCCCGATGAAGCCATTGCCGCCGATTAAAAGAATGCGCATAGAGCAGTCAAATAATCACAAGAAAACGCGTCCGCGACTAGAAAACTCTCTTGTTTCCAAGCCAAGCCGGGTGCCCCATCCTTGCGCGCTCTTTGCGCAAGGGTGGGGATTTTGACTTGCATTTCCTTCAAGGTAACGGTCCTGACGGTCATAATCGTAAGAGCCAGATACATCGGTTACAACACAGGCATTGCAATGGCGGTTCAGTGGTAGTACATAGCCGCTCTGCTTAGAAGAACAATATTCGCCACTGGCGTGAGAGGGGCGACGTCGCGCTTGGAATTGTCATTTCTTCACGCGCCAAGGTCTTTGGTATCTGCCGGTAAGCACGGTAGCCCGACGGTCGATGCGCAATGTCCATGGCGCACCGAGTTCTGCCGGTCGCCCGCAGATTGTTGCCTTAAGCCCCATCGTTCACTCGCTCGGGATTTAATCTCCCCCCTCTTTCATCTCCCGCTTCATCACGCACCGCAGCCAAACCGGCTTCTTGGCTTGTAGAACCGCTCCCGCACCGACACCTGAGACCGCTTCGATCCTTCGCGGGGAGCATGGTTCTTAACTCGCGCCTAGCGCACACCGGCAACGGCTCGGGCTTCGTACCCGACCTTGCGCGGCTTAATCCCTTTGCCGACTCCACTGCCTTCGGCAATTCTTAGGTCGTAGTCATTCTGCAGGTTGAGCCAAAACTGGGCAGGCAGACCGAAATACTTTCCCAGGCGAATGGCGGTATCGGCGCTGATCGCCCGGTCTCCGCGCACCACGTCATAAATACCGGGAAAATTCAGGGCCTTCGCCAGCGCATAGGCGCTCACGCCGATTGGCTCCATGAACTCTGTCTTTAAGATTTCTCCCGGATGAACTGCGAACAGCTTCCTCGTTCTGACCATGGTCCTGGGCTCCTAATGGTAATCCACAACTTCTACATCAAAGGCGTTTCCATCCTGCCACACGAAACACAGCCTGGATTGCTCGTTGACTCGGATACTATGTTGTCCGGCGCGGCCCCCGCGCAGTGCTTCCAATTGATTGCCCGGCGGCACCTTCCAGCTGTCGAGTCTGATCGCCGCATTTAGAATTGCGAGCTTCTTAAAAGCTCTGCGGTGAAGGTCGACAGGAAGACGGCGGCTTTTGCCGGATCGCCACAGCTTTTCGGTTTCCTTATCCCGGAAACTCGCAATCATTCCCTGCCATACTAGCGCTGTACAGTACTACTGTCAAACAGCAGTATAGAATTCCGCCCTGTTCTTGGGCGAAGCCGAATAATTGCCCGGCCGACGCTCTAATCCCCCGACTCTTTCATCTCCCTCTCCATCACTCTCCGCAGAGCGCCATTGATCCGCGTCTGATAGCGTCGTCCATCCCTGCGGAACCACGCCAGCACATCCGCGTCCAGTCGCAGCGTGACCGGCTTTTTGATCGGCTTGTAGAACTCCATCACCTCCTCCATCGAAACCGCAGAACGCCTGGAGAATTCTACCGACGCCGCGAGGTTCACACCCTTCCGCGATTTGCTCCTGCGCCGGGCTCCGCCACTCGCAGATCGCGCACTGCGCCGGCTATTCTTTGCCGCTCTCGGAACTCGTTTCTTCTGCGCCATATATCCCACTATCCTTATATCATTGTACGTACACAATTGTAACAACAGTGTTCCTGGAGGAACACTGTGGAAAACTTCCGGGGAATCCCGCCAACTCCCTCATCCTGCTGCGGTTTCTTCCAACCCAATGTCCTCATCCTCCATAAACCCGAACACCTCCTGCGGCACCGGATTCTGCCATACCGGCGCGAACGACTGGCGGTGTAGCGGCGTCGGCCCGAACTCGCGCAGCGCGGCCAGGTGTTGGGGCGTGCTGTATCCCTTGTGCGAGGCCAGGCCGTAGGCAGGAAACACCGCGTCCCATTCGCACATCATGCGATCGCGTTCCACCTTGGCGAGAATCGAGGCGGCTGCGATCGAGGCCGAGAGCGCGTCCCCATGAATGATCGCAACCTGCGGCTGCTCGCAGTCCAGACGCAGCGCGTCAATCAGTAGATGGTCCGCGGCAGGCGCCAGGCGGAGCACCGCTTCGCGCATGGCCAGCCGCGACGCGTGATAGATGTTGATCTGATCGATGCGGCCAGCGTCCACGGCAGCCACGGCCCACGCCACAGCGCGCTCGCGGATGCGCTCCGCCAGCGCTTCGCGCCGTTCCGCCGGCAGCAGTTTGGAATCGCGCAGCCCGCGCACCCGGTAGGCGGGATCCAGAATCACGGCCGCCGCCACCACGCAGCCGAACAGTGAGCCGCGTCCAACTTCATCCACGCCAGCGACCCGCACCGCCCCGGATGCCCAAGCCTTTTTTTCATAGCGCAGCGTGCAGCGCAGCTTCTTCAGCAGTCGCAGCTTGGCCGCGGCGGGCGAGAGCGTTGGTGCGGACGGTGACTTCATCACAGAAGACTTCATGACGGAAGACAAGGAGTTGTCCACCATCTTCGTCCACAGTAGAAATTCCTGCAAGCGAAGTTTCATCCTCAGACAAAGAAGGACAGATTCCTCGCTTCGCTCGGAATGACAACCCTGTTTTCTAATTCTGATTTCTGATTTCTGACTTTCCGCCACCCACCGACTGCCCTACGCCCCTTGGATAACGCCAACGTAACCATATACCTGGATTACGGGGGTACATTGCCCGTTCGGACATGTACTGGTAACGTGGCCTCAGTCGAACTCGAACCGAGAGGAAATATTGGAAAGCAAACCCAACGCGTCGCCGGAGGACGGCCTGCTCACGGGAAAACGGGTGCACCTGGCACTTCCTGTGCGCTGGAGTCTGATGGGGCAGGAGGGACGCGGCGCGGCGGAGGTGGCTTGCACCTACGACATCCACCCGCATGGCGCGCGGCTGCTCAGTTCGCGGGTGGCGACTGTTGGTGACCTGGTGATGGTGGAACGCGGGCGCAATAAAGCCGTCTGCCAGGTGGTCTGGGCAGGCGATGCGGCTTCCGCCTTGCGCGGACAATTCACGGTGCAGTGCGTCGAGGGCAGGATGCCCTGGGACGAAGAGTTGCGGCAGATGGAAGAGCAGTATCAGCCCATTGATCTCAACAGCACGGAGCGCCGCGCGTTGCCTCGGGGTCTCGACCGCGCGGAGGCCAACCGGCGCCGGCGTCCGCGGTTCTATGTTGAGGGCCAGGCGCAGGTGATCGACGGGGTACAGAAGGTCGAAGGCGAGGTGCAGCAGATTTCGGAATTTGGGGCGCGCATCGCGTCCACGGAAATTCTGCGCCCCGGAACTGACTTCCGCCTGATGTTGAACATGTTCGACGTCAGCGTTGCGGTCAAGGCGCAGGTGAAATATCTGGTCAACAATCTTGCCATGGGCGTGGAGTTTCAGGAAATCCGCCGCGGCGACCGCCCGCTGCTCAGCTATGTGTTGAGCAGACTGCGAACGAGAAAAGTCAAAGAATTCGTCGACGCCGAAGTGATCAGGGAACCGCTGGCCTCCGCCGCGGGCTAATCCGCGGAGCATGTAAGATTCCAAGCATCCAAGAATCAGATCGGCAACTCGTCGTAGGCCTTGCGACATTTCCACCGCGGCTTCATTTAGAATGGGTCTCGGGTCCAGAATGTCCTCCATTGGAAAGGTGAATGCGGCTCTGGCCGCCGCGGTACTCTTCCTTCTCCTCAGCAGTTGCTCCTCATACTTCGCATTCACCCGCATGGACGCCAGCCAAGGCTGGGTCCGCCATACGCGCGACGTACAAAGCGCGCTCTCTCAATTTTCCATGGCTACCGCCCGGGCCGGGCGGCTGCGCTCCGAATACGTGGATTCCGGCGACGATTCCTTGTTGCAGCAGCAAGCCGAGGTGGTGGGTCAGATCCGGAATGCGGTGGCCGTGATTCAGCGGTTGACGGCTGACAATGCGCAACAGCAGGCCAATTGCACGACTCTTGCGGAATTGAAAGAGCGGCGAATTGCTCTGCTGGATCAGGCCATCGATCTCAAGAAAACAGGAAAATCGAGCCCCGTGGCCCAGGCGGCGATCAGCAAGCAGAGCCTGGCCACAGCGGATGAGATGGACCTGCTCTTGCAGCGCATGTATGACACCGAGGAACAATTGCTGGCCGAGCGCCAGGCGCGGGCGAGCCATTCCGCTTCGCTGACCGCGACAATTTTAATCACCAGCCTTCTCCTGGCCCTGGTGTTGTTTCTCTTGCACCATCGACTGCTGATGGACCAGGTGGCGGCGCGCTCCCGAGCTGAACTGGCGCAACGTGTGCTCAGCGCCAAGGTGTTGACGCTGCAGGATGAAGAACGGCGGAAGTTTGCGCGCGAGTTGCACGATTCGGTGGGGCAGCACCTGGCAGCGACAAAGATGGCGGTCTCGACGCTGCAGGCGAAGTTGCCCGGCGACACCACGCTGCAGGACTGCATTAAATTGCTGGACGATTCCATCTCGGAAACGCGGACGATTTCGCATTTGCTGCACCCGCCACTCCTCGATGAAGCGGGGCTGAACTCGGCTTCCCGCTGGTTCGTTGAGGGATTCGGAAAGCGCAGCGGTATCGACGTCAACCTGGACATTCATGATGGAGCCAGCCGCTTACCCGAAGCAACCGAACTGGTATTATTTCGCGTGCTGCAGGAAAGCCTGACGAATGTGCACCGGCATTCCGGGGCGAAACGAGCCGACGTCAGTCTGCAGACGACAGGCAATCAGATGATTTTGCGAGTCAGAGACTACGGCCGCGGTATGCCGCCGGCAGTGGTTCAAAGCCTTCGGGAAGACGGTTCGGGCGGTGGCGTTGGCCTGGCCGGCATGACCGAGCGCATTCGTGAGATTGGAGGCAGGCTGGAAATCAATTCAAGCGCCATTGGTACCGAGATTGTGGCACGAGTGCCCGTTCACAAGAGACCCACGCAACAGGTTTCTCCGCCCAGGATGCAAGAGGTGAAAGGATGAATCGGAAGATCTGGCCGGCCGTGATTTGCGCAGTTCTTCTGATTGCAGCGAGCGCGTGCTCCAAGCATGGTTCCGCGCCGCAGGTGATCGTCGAGATCCCATCCGGCTTCAATGGAGACTTCTTGCTGGAGATGGGAGTCAAGGACGCGCCTCCGCTGGAGAAACGTGGAGACGCGTATGTAGTGCCCGTGCCCAGGAAGGGGAAGGTCGTCACGTCCACGCTGCTCACGAATTCCGAGCCCACATTCCGGAATTCCAGCGAAGGCGCGGTGTGGGGCTATTCGCACTCGGTGTTTAACACGGGCGATGGAATTCCGGTGGGCGCCAAGATCGAATTTTTCGTGGGAACCAGAAAAGAGTACGAGGCGGAACAGGGCCGAAAAAAGCATTCCGGAAGATTCTCAACTGCGCCGGACTTGACCACAGCAAGCGCCTGACGGCATGAGGTTGAGATTTCCCTCAGCGGCTACCGTAATTTATTTGGCTGCCCCCCCTTAACGTCGCGCATTTTGCGACGTTAAGGGGGGGATTACGACTGGCGGCATGGCTGGAAAGCCGCGTCCTTTTAAAACAAACCCATAGCAGCCGATTCCGTCCCGCACTTAAGCTATCTACGTGGCTGGCGTCTACGCTTTCTCGACGTCGCGCAGGCGGGCGGCTTTGCCCCGGAGTCCGCGGAGGTAGAACAGTCGGGCGCGGCGAACCTTGGAGGAGCGCAACAGTTCAATCTTATCGATCACCTTGGAGTGAACGGGGAAGATGCGCTCCACGCCCTGGCCAAAGCTGATCTTGCGCACGGTGAAGCTGGCTTGCGGACCGTTGTCGCGCTTGATGACCACGCCTTCGAAGGCCTGCACGCGTTCCTTGTCGCCTTCCTTGATCTTCACGTGGACACGGATGGTGTCGCCGGGACGGAATCCGGGGATGTCGGTACGTTGAGATTTGGCCAGCAGTTTTTCGATGATTAGGTTTGACATGATGATTTATCCTTCGTGTTTCAATCTCTGAATCAGAATATCTTGGTGCACGGTGTCAGGTCTTGGTTCTTGGTTCTCGGGCCTTGGCTGTTAAGTGAAAGACTAAGACCTCACACCTACGACCTAACACCCCGCCGCTAACCGCGGCTCCCCCGAATGCTGGCCAAAATCTTGCTGTCTTCGTCGCTGAGTTCCACGCCCTCAAGCAAATCGGGACGGTTGCGCAGTGTTTTTTCCAGGGCCCGCAGCCGGCGCCAGCGGCGGATTTCCTGGTGATCCCCGTTTAGCAAAACCTCCGGTACAGCCATCCCACGAAAATCTGCGGGGCGAGTGTAATGCGGATAATCGAGCAATCCGCCGGAGCCGCAGGTCGAATCCGCCGCGCCCGCCTCGGTTGCCGCATGCGCGGTGAATGATTCCTGCCGCGTGGAGGCTTCATTGCCCACTGCGCCCGGCAGCAACCGCATGACCGCTTCGATGATTACGGCTGCGGCCAGCTCGCCGCCGCTCAGCACGTAGTCGCCAATCGAAAGCTCGCGGTCGGCAAGAAAATCGGCCACGCGCTCATCCACGCCTTCGTAGCGGCCGCAGAGCAGAACGATGCGATCGAGCGCCGCCAGATCCGCGGCGATCTGCTGCGTGAAGCGCTGGCCTTGCGCCGAAAGCAAGATGACAGACTGCTTGGCGCGTCCGGCCATGCGCTCCTCTCGACTCGCCAGTTGCAACGACTCCAAACATTCAAAGAGCGGTTCCGGCTTGAGCACCATGCCCTCGCCTCCGCCGAAAGGGCGGTCATCCACGGTGCGGTGCTTGTCGTGTGTAAACTGCCGCAAATCGTGGACTTCGATTTTCGCCAGGCCCATTTCGCAGGCCCGGCGGGTGATGCCGTGATCCAGTGGTCCGCTGAAGAAGCCGGGGAAGATGGTGAGAATATCGGCTTTCATCTCGGACCTAACACTTAAACCTTTAATCCCAGAGGGCGCTGAGGTTCACAGGGGAAACTCTTTCTCTAGTGCCTTTTTTTCTTTCCGACTTCCTGTTCCTGCTTCTCTTCTACCGTGACCGGGGCATTGATTTCCAACAAGCCCTCGGGAAGGTTCATGCGCACTTGTCGCTGCGCTATGTCTACCCCTTCCAGATACGCTTCCGCAAAAGGTACTTCAAACTTTTTCCCTGCGCCGTTTGCAACTATCAGTAGCGGTGCTTCACCGGCGCCGAACTGAACGTCTTCGATACGGCCGATCTCGCGGGCGCGATCAAGAACAACGCAGCCGATCAGGTCGCTGACGTAATTCCAGCCTGATTCAAGCTGCGCCCGCTCCGCGCTTGGGATCTGCAATTCCGATCCGACCAGAAGCTCGGCGTCTGAAATCGAATCTACGCCGCGAAACTTCAGAACCAACAGGCCCTTGTGCGGCCACAGATCTTCGACTTCCAGATCGCATCGCGCGTCCTGCGACCTCCCCAGTGCGAATACCTTCATGCCTGCCGCGAAGCGTCCCGGGACGTCGCTGTGAATCTCGGCGGCGACTTCGCCCCGCCGCCCTTGCGTCTTCACGACGCGGGCCAGGGTTATGAACTCGCCGTTGGTTTCAGCACTCAACGCCGGCGGTCGCCCTCAGCGGCTAAAGCCGCTTGTATTGTGCTGCTCCGGAGGCGCGGCTGAAGCCGCGCCCTATCAAAGCCGCTCGGTTGCTACTCGATGATTTCCAGCGTGTAGCGTTTTTGGGCCCGGTGGCCGGCGGCGCTTAGCAGGGCGCGCAGAGCGCGAGCGGTGCGGCCCTGGCGTCCGATGACCTTGCCTACGTCGCTTTCGGCGACTTCCAGTTCGATCACATCGTCGTCGAACTTCTCGACGAAAACTTCGTCGGGAGTGTCGACCAGCGATTTTGCAATCAGCTCAACGAGAGCGCGCACATCTCCAGAGGGCTCAGTCATAACATCCTAGTTCTCGCGGTGCAATTGAGGTCAACGGTCCCACCCTTCGACGCGCTCAGGGCAGGCTCCTTTCGCAAGAAACGCAAAAGGATGGAGCACCCACACTGAGTCTTAAGCGGCGGCGGCCGGAGCCGGCGGCTTGGAGAACAGTTTGTTCACCCGATCCGACAT
>PLEA01000624.1:23398-26707 GCA_003136335.1 Acidobacteriaceae bacterium
GAGATCGAGGCAAACTCTTATTATGCCGGAGGTTAGGTGGAATGGCAAGGGGCGAACGCGCTCAGACGTGCTCAGAGCTTGGCGAGCTATGAGAAATCCCGCCGCCTGAAGCCCCGTCGAGCGCCGTGACGGATGTGGAGCACATCGACTCGCTTCTTTCTCTCAAGGACACGATAGATCACGCGGTAGATGTGAGGCTTCTGTCCGTACAGAAGATGCCGGACCTGCTTTTTCTCGGGGGCCACCGGGCATCGGTTGGGATGGCGTTCCAGTGTCAGATCGCCCGCTTTAAGCCTTGATACCAGCGGAGAGCAGCGGCTGATTCCGCTGCGTGGATATCTTCCTGGAGTAAGACCAGATCTGGCTGAGCGCGCGCCGTAAGCTTAACGAGATAGGCCATACTTTCTTTGGAGTTCGGCTTCAAATTCTGCAAAGAATTCGCGTGCGGGGCGCGCACGACCCTTTCTGGCATCGTCCAAACCCTGGCGAATGCCTTCGCGGACGTCGGCGGCCGCGGCGATGTCGAGCAATCTCTGGTAGGCTTCCGCGTCCTGAACCACGGCGGCTGCCTTTCCTTTTACCGTAAGCACGACGGGACGGCGGCTTTTCTTTAACTGCTTCATGAAGTCGCCGGAACGGCGGCGGAACGTGGTGAGCGACTGGATATCCTGAGTGAGATCGAGCATGCGACTCCTTCCTGGAGCACCTTTTTAGGTGCGTATAGAACACCTCAAATCTATCCTGCTAGACTCAAGCGTTTGGAGGTGCGGGTTGCAGGCTGTTTATATTCTTTCGGGGGTTAGGACGCCGATTGGGAAGTTTGGCGGGGCACTGGCTTCCTTGACGTCGGCGGACATCGGCCTGGTGGCGGCGCGGGCTGCGATGGAGCGGGCCGGGATTGAGCCAGCGCAAGTTGAGGAGACGATCTTTGGCAACGCGCGGCAGGCTGGGGGCGGGCCGAATCCGGCGCGGCAGATTTCGGTGCGTAGCGGGGTGCCGCAGGAAGTTCCCGGCTTCACGGTGAACAAGGCTTGCGCGTCGGGGATGAAAGCGATTGCGCTAGCTTATCAGGCAATTCTTCTCGGTGATGCGAACTGCATTCTCGCCGGCGGGACGGAGTCGATGTCTCGGGTTCCTTATTATCTGGACGGGGCGCGCTGGGGATATCGGCTCGGCAATCAGGAACTGGTAGATGGGATGTATCGCGACGGATTTTTCTGTCCGTTGGCGAAGATGGTGATGGGCGAGACGGCCGAGGTGCTGGCGGAGCAGTACGAGATTACGCGCGAGGAGCAGGATGAATATGCGCTCGTGTCGCAGACCCGCGCGGCGCGCGCGATTGCGGCGGGGCGATTTGATGCGGAGATCGTTCCGGTGACGATCGAGGGGGAAAAGGGCGTGACGACGTTTGCGCGCGATGAGCATCCGTTCCCGGACGCGAGCATGGAGAAGTTAGGGAAACTGGCTCCCGTATTTTCGAAAAGAGGGACGATCACGGCGGGAAATTCTTCGGGAATCACCGACGGGGCGGCGGCAGTGGTCGTGGCCAGTGAATATTTCGTGAAGCAGAATAATTTGAAGCCGCTGGCGCGAATCGCGGCGGTGGCTTCGGCGGGAGTGGATCCGCGGACGATGGGAATTGGGCCGGTTCCAGCGCTGCGGAAGTTGGAGGAGAAACATAATCTCAGGACGCACGAGTTCGGGCTGATCGAGTTGAACGAGGCGTTTGCGACGCAGGTGCTGGCTTGCGACCGGGCGTTGAGTCTGAATCGTGACCGGCTCAATGTGAATGGCGGGGCGATCTCGCTCGGGCATCCCATAGGATGTACGGGCACGCGCATCACGGTGACGCTGCTGCACGAAATGCTGAAACGCAATACCAAGCGCGGCGTGGCCACGCTGTGCGTAAGCGGCGGCATGGGAATGGCGCTGGCGCTGGAAAACGTGGTGTGACCGTGGGATCCGTGTGTTCTTTTGTTTTGGGCTCTGGCAAGGCGGCAACTTCTGCTATGCTTTCCCCGCTCCTCCCCCGGTATCTCGCGCTAGCGTCGGAAGATCGACATAGACATTCAAGGGGATTGCCATGCTTCGACTGATAATCCGGGCCATGATCCGCAGATTGTGCTTGATCGCATGTCTGGTGGCCGCGAGTTCTGCGTTCGCTCAGACCGAGTTCTCCGCCGAGATTGTGGATACGCAGAAACCCGACAATCCAAGCAAGGCCAAAATTTATATGGCGAAGGACAAGATACGGATCGAGCCAGTGGCAGGCAATGCCGGGGGCCGGAGTACGGGTGGGGTGGTGATCATGAATCTGGCGACCCAGACGTCCACGGTGCTGATGGAACCACAGCACATGTACATGGAAATGCCGGCGCAAATGGCGAGCCAGCGGAACGCGTACAACTTCTTCCGCACTGGTGATGCGGAGAACGCTTGCGCCGACTGGCTGCAGCAGGCAAAGAACAAGGGCGGGACATGCCATAAAGTGGGCAGCGACACGGTGAACGGTCGCAGCACGGTCAAGTACGAGGGCACGAATGCCAGCGGCGATACCACCACGGTGTGGCTCGATCCGAAGCTGCGCTTTCCGGTGAAGTGGCAGGGGAAGAGTAGCGGAGGAGAACTGCGCAACATTCAGGAAGGGTCGCAGCCGGCGAGTTTGTTCGAGATTCCCGCGGGCTACACCAAGATGGATATGGGCGGCATGATGAAGCGTCCGCAGTAAATAACGAGCCGGTGGGCGCGCAAGATCCTTCCCTCCGCCTGAAGAACGGCTCCGCTTAGGATCACGCCATAGGACTGGAGCTGTCGAAATCAATCTACGCCGCAAATCCGATGGATGCGTTGCGCGGGGAAAATCGGGGCACTATACTCAACTCAGCGTTCCTGGCAGTTTTCCGGAGCAACAATGGCTTTATCCGCAGTGATCGTGGACGACGAGCAGCTCGCCCGCGACGAACTCGCCTATCTGTTGAAGAATGCCGACGATGTGAATGTTGTGGCTCAAGGTAAGAACGGCCTGGAAGCTCTGAACCTGATCAAGGAACACAATCCTGATCTGCTTTTTCTGGATGTGCAAATGCCTGGGCTGGACGGCTTCGGAGTGATCAAGAAGCTGCTCGACAAAAAAATTCCCCTGCCCAAGATTATCTTCGCCACCGCGTTTGACCAGTATGCGGTGAAGGCGTTCGAAGTGAACGCGGTCGACTATCTGCTGAAGCCGTTTGACAAGAAGCGAGTGGCGCAGGCGATTCAGAAAGCGCGGGCCCAGCAGGATGCGGACGGGCTGCCGGCGGAGAAGATCGA
>PLEA01000208.1 GCA_003136335.1 Acidobacteriaceae bacterium
TCTCGCACGGCGTCGTCCAGATCTTCACAGCCACGCCGAGCTCGGCAAGAGCATCCATGAACTGCTTGTAGAACTCAGCGACGCTTTGTGCCCTAAGCGCGATTATGACAATGCGGCCTTCGCTGGTTTCGAGCAAGAGCTTGTGGTCGACGAAATCAAATCGTACTTCGATCGTTCCCCGAGGGTATGGCATCGCCGAAGTTGTCATTCCCCGCGCGGTCAAGTAGAAGGGGACATTCCAGAAATGATTCACCAGCGGACATAATTTGAGCCGCACTTTTCCGACTACCTGCGTCCACATGTGCAACGTGGCTAGAGTGTCGTTCCAGCTGGCGAGAGGCAACGCAGGCAGCAGATCCTCATCAGGTACGGTGTTGGGTGTCATGGTTCATTCCGTTCTTATTTCAAGAGGCCGTAGACCTCGACTTCACCTCTCGCGCCGAAGTATACGCGTCCGTTGACGACTACAGCGATGACGAAACGCGTTGCCATGGCGGCGCGGTCGCGTTGGCTATTCTGTTCGGAAGTGTAGATCGGCTGGCTGAGCCTGGGGGCGTCGAAGGCATACAGGACCGCAGGTTTGTTGGGACCGTTCCAGGTTTTGGTTGCGACCGCCCAGACGATTGCGTTCTTGCTGCCATCGGCTGAGACGGACGGCGTCGCGCCGGGATTTTCAAATTTCCTTCCGGAAGAGGCGTGCAGCTTGAGTTGGCCGTTCTTGATGGCGAAATCGCGGAGGTAGTCATCGCTGGCGGCGAAGAACGCGTGGCCGTTCCAGTAGGACATGGCACCGTAGCCGCCTCCGGGCATTCGTATCGTCTGCACAATCGCATCGTCGTCCGGATGGAATTTGCCCATCTGATTATTTCGCGGCTTCGCGGCTCGTGATGGGAAGCACAATCTATCTGTTCTCACCACGAGACCACTATTGCTTCTCCGGCTTCTCTTCCTGCTCGGCCGCCTTTTCCGCAGGCTTGGCAAAAAGCTTGGGATCGAGCTGGGGATTGAGTTCGATCTTCTTTACTTCGGCGTTGCTGGTTTCTTTGCCGTCCTGCTTATTTTGATGTTTGTACGGCATGGTGAGGCCGTCGGCGGCGCGCCAGTCAGCGAGATTCGTTTCACCCTCGAAGGGGCCCGATTGTCCCATGGCTTTATATTTTTCGCGGAGAACGTAGCCCGTTTTGGGATCGATGTACCAGCGGAGCCAGGGAATGGCTCCGTCGATATCGAGAATGGCGGTGTCGACGTCACCGATTTTTTCCGTGCCCGCGGCTGTGAAAGTGAAAGATGGATCGTCGGCGTGCTGAGCGACGTAGACGAGATCATGTTGCAGTTGAGACAGCATCTCGGTTTTTTGCGCAGGAGGCATGCTGCGCGAGCCCATGCCCGCCATCGACATGAAGGAGGCTTCAGGCGAAGCCACGATGGCCAGCTTGCCTTGCGGCATCTGCACGTCGACATGCATGCGGTCAGGAAACGCGAGGAACACGTCGACCGGGGAAGGCGGACCACCGGAGTCGCTTTCCGCAATGTTGACGTGCATGGCCTTGACGGATTTGAGCTTGGGCAAGCCGCCCATGGCGGCAGCCACTTTCGCGGCCAGCGCTTGGCCTTCGGGATTGGAGGTCGTGGGCTTGGCGTTTCCTTCGCCTTCTCCTTGTCCTTGTTCCTTTTCGGCGGGTGGAGGCGGGATGGTAATGTCGATGTTCTTCACCGGACCGAGCGACGAGAGCGGCTTATCGAATTCCTTCGTGTTGCCGACTACCAGGACGGCCATTTGATCGCGGTGCAGATATTTGGCAGCGACGCGACTGACGTCGGCGGCCGTTACTTTCTTGACTTCCGCCTGGTATTTGTCGAGCCAGTCTGGAGGATATTCGTAATATTCGTAAGTCATGCGCTCGGCGAGAATTTTGTCGGGCGAGTCGAGGCGGAAGATGAACGCGTTGAGAATGGCATCTTTCGCCCGCTGGATTTCGTCGTCAGTGATGGGCTGCTTTGAGAGATTGTCAATGTCTTCAGTGGCAGCTTGAATCGCTTCAATCGTGCTCTGACTCTTGGTGCCGATTGAAACCTGCAGGATGCCGGGGTGGCCAAAATTGGTGCCAATGCCGCCACCGACGCTGTAGGCGAGTCCGCGCTTGGTGCGAATGTCGTTGAACAGGCGCGATGAAAAGCCGCCGCCGAAGGCTTCGTTGAATACGTTGATGGCGTAATAGTCGGGATTGTCGCGCGTGGTACCGAGCCCCACCATGTGAATGGTGCTTTGGTTCACATCGTCTTTAGCGACCAGGTAAGAGCCGGGATGGGCGGGCTGGTATTGAATTTGATTTTTCGGAAACGCTGGACCCTTGGGCCACGACTCGAATGCGGCGCGCAGCTTGGCTTCCATGGCAGCGGAGTCGAAGTCTCCACTGACGCCGAGAATGATGTTGTTGGGGCGCACGTACTTGCCGTGCCAGTCGATCAGGTCCTGGCGCGTGACTGCGGACACAGTGGCATATTCGGCGTCGCGGGCATAGGGATTGTCGGGGCCGTAGGCCAGTTTGACGGACTCGCGGTGCGCGATTTCGCCAACGTCGTCGTTGCGTCGCGAGATGCTGTCGAAGGCTTCCTTCTGGGCGATGTCGATTTTATCGGCGCGGAATTCGGGATTCCGCAACACGTCCGCGAAGGCTTTGAATACGTCGTCGAGGTCGCCTTTCAGGCATGACCAACTGATGGTGGTGGAGTCGGGGCCGCCGCCGGTTTCCACTTTTGCCGCGCGGACTTCGAGGAAGTCGTCGAGTCGGTCGCCGGTCTGGGTTTTCGTGCCGCCGGTGCGCCAGACTTCGCCGTACAAATCGACCAGGCCTACCTTGGCGGCAGTTTCGTTGACCGATCCGCCGCGGATACGGGCGGTGCCGTCGATCAGCGGGAGTTCGTGATCTTCCTGCAGGAAGATCACCATGCCGTTCTTGAGTTCGATGCGCTTGGGTTGCTGCGGCTTGAAAGCGGCCAGCGGAGGAATTTGTATCTGCTGCCAACTCGCGGCCTGAGCCGCGGCTTGGGAAACTGTTGTTGAGGTCGCGACGACAGCCATCAGCATGATGAGAAGGAGCTTCTTCATTGCGCACCTCCCTGATCGGCAGCGTCGTTGGAGGGTTGGTTGCTCGAGGATGGTTCGCCTGCGCCGGGAGCACCGTCTCCGCCTGAGGTTTCGATCACGCCTATGGTGCGGTTGGTGTCGACGAAGATCTCGTTCGCGATGCGGCGAATGTCGGCCTTGGTCACCTGATCGATGCGATCTACCGAGCGGAACAACTCGCGCCAGTCGCCGTACCGGGTTTGGTAGGTCGCTAGTTGCGTGGCCAGTCCCTCGTTGTCGGCCAGGCCGCGAATCAGATTGGCTTTGGAGCGGGTCTTGATCATCTTGAGTTCGTCGTCGGTGATGTCTTCCTTTTTGATCTTGTCGATTTCCACATGGATGGCGTCGGCCATTTCCTGCGTAGAGTGTCCGGGCAGCGGCACGGCGTAGAACGCGAACAGGTGCGGATACTTGGTGCCGGGCATGCCGCTGAATCCAGCAGAGAAGGATGCGATTTTCTTATCGCGCACCAGCGCACGATAGAGACGCGAGGTGCGGCCTTCGGACATGAGGTCGGTGATGGCGTCGAAGACGGCGTCGTCTTTGCTGCGGTAATCGGGGCGATGGTAGCCCTCAAGGTAAAGCGGTTGCGAGCGATCTCTGAGCACCACCTTGCGCTCGGCGTTTTGCGGAGGCTCGGTGGTGGTGGTCTCGTCGGGCTGGGGACGCGCGGGCAGGCGGCTGAAATATTTTTCGAGGATGGGCATGGCCTGGGACGCTTTCACATCACCGGCGACCGCGACCACCATGTTGGAAGGAACGTAGTATTTATCGAAAAACTTCAGCGCGTCGGTAGCGGAAAACGAGTTCAGATCGGCCATCCAGCCTACCGTCGGCCGATGATAGGGGTGAGCTTCAAACGCGGCGGCGATAAATTGCTCGACCAGACGGCCGATGGGGTTGCTGTCGGTGCGCATGCGGCGCTCTTCAATGACCACGTTGCGCTCCTTGTAAAACTCCCGCATCACGGGATGCAGGAAGCGCTCGGTTTCGAGGTACGCCCAGAGTTCGAGGCGATTTTCCGGCAGCGAAAAATGATAGGCGGTTTCGTCGTAGCTGGTATTGGCGTTCATATCCTCGCCGCCATTTTGTTCGACCAGTTTGCCGAAGGCGTTGCTGACGACGTACTTGTCGGCCTCGGCGATGGCGTCTTTCCAGGCTTTTTCCAGATGCTTCAACTTGGCTGCATCGCCGCCAACGGTCTTGTCGCGCTCGGCAATGTAAGCGGCGTAGGCAACTTCGACCTTCTCTAAAGCGGGCTTTTCGGCGGCGTAGTCGGTGGTGCCGATTTTGTCGGTGCCCTTGAATGCCATGTGCTCGAACATGTGGGCGAGGCCGGTGGCGCGAATGGGATCCTGCGCGGAACCAGCGTCTACCAGAGTGAAGAAGGAAAAGACGGGAGCCTCAGGTCGCTCACAAATCAGGAGCGTGAGGCCGTTGGGCAGCTTCTTGACCGTGATGCGCTTTTCGAAAGATGCGACGTCTTGCGCCAGAGCAAAGGCGGAGAGAAGAAGGAAGGCAACGGCAGTTCTTAGAATATGGTGTTTCATCGGACCTCCGGCGGTTGGGCGAGCATCTTCTGCGACAGACATGTGTTGGACGGAGCAGCAGGGCAGAAGTTTGAAAGTACGTGGCCGGGAGGGAAGTTGTCAAACCGGGGTTAGCCCACGGTCGGTTTAGGAACAACGCTGTATTTGCGTGCACGTGTCTTTCAGGCACAATGGCAGGAGGAGAGTGCATGACAGACTCGGCCGTCGAGATTCAAGGCAGGCATCTCAAGCTGTCAAACCTGGAGAAGGTGCTTTATCCCGCTACGGGATTCACCAAGCAGCAGGTCATTGATTACTACGCTCGGATCGCGCCGGCGATCATTCCGCATCTGGCAGGGCGGGCACTGACGCGCAAGCGGTATCCCGATGGCGTCGAGGGCGAACCATTTTTTGAGAAGAACGCCCCGAAATACCGGCCGGAGTGGGTGAAGACGGCCCCGATCTGGAGCGAGGGCAACCGGCGCACGGTGTATTACGTTCTGGCGAATGACCTGGCTACGCTGGTGTGGCTGGCCAATCTGGCGGCGCTCGAACTGCATCCGTCGCTCGCCCTGGCGAAGGACATCACATGTCCGACGGAGATGGTGTTCGACCTCGATCCCGGGCCGCCGGCGAATATTGTGAAATGCAGCCAGGTGGGGCTGTGGCTGCGGGAGATCTTCGAGCATTTCGGGCTGCGGAGTTTTCCGAAGACGTCGGGGTCGAAGGGACTGCAGGTTTACGTACCGCTGAACACTCCGACAAACTACGAGGCGACAAAGGCGTTTGCACACGCTCTGGCGCAACTCTTGGAACAGGATCATCCAGAGATGGTCGTTTCCGATATGAAGAAAACTCTTCGTACCGGCAAAGTCCTGGTGGACTGGAGTCAGAATGACGAGCACAAGACGACGGTCGCGGTCTATTCGTTGCGGGCGCGCGAGCACCCCACGGTTTCTACTCCGGTAACGTGGGAAGATGTGGAACGGACTTTCAAAAAGAAGGATGCGAGCCTGCTGGTGTTCGAAGCTCCGCAGGTGATTTCGCGTTTTGAGAAGATTGGCGATTTGTTTGCGCCGGTGCTCACATTGAAGCAGCGGCTGCCGGATCTGAAAGGCGTTGCCGGCGGCGCGGCGAAGGAACCGCAGCGCATCGAGATCGCCGAAGCCGATGAGCATCATCCAGACCCGCGGAAAGCGGCGCGGAAGAAAAAGTCTGGAGCGAACAAGCCCGTTCGCAAAAAGTCGGGCAAGATATAATGCCGGGTTTGTGTGTGGCGCGGGTGCTCCTGCCCGCGTGGGGAACGAGTGAAACTCGCCGACAGAGCAACCTATGCCACAACTTTTCGTTGGAACATCGGGATGGGCTTATCCGACCTGGAAACCTGATTTTTATCCGGCCAAACTGGCGCAGAAGAAATTCCTGGGTCACTACGCAACGCAACTGAATACGGTCGAAGTGAATTTTACTTTTCGGCAACTGGTCAAAGAAACGACCATCCAGAACTGGCTTCAAGATACGCCCGCGCATTTTCGCTTCGGTATTAAAGCGCATCAGGTCATCACCCATATCAAGCGGCTCAAGGGGACGGAGGACTTTGTGCCGCGGTTTCTGGCGACCATTGAGCCCCTGGCCGCTGCGGGCAAACTAGGACCAGTGCTGTTTCAACTTCCGCCGAATCTGAAGGTGGATGCGGCGCTGCTGAAGGATTTCTTGGCGGTCCTGCCGCGCACTGTGCCGGCGGCGTTTGAGTTTCGGCATGAGTCGTGGTTCAGCGATTCGACGTGGGATTTGCTGAAGTCGAGTAACGTGGCGCTGTGTGTGGCCGAGACGGAGACATTGACTACGCCTAAAGTTGCGACTGCCGCTTTTGTGTATTACCGCTTTCGCAAGCCCAGTTATTCGGGGGAAGAACGGCGCTCCATGATCGACCGCATCGGGCAAGACGTCGCTGCGGGGCGCGATGTGTTTGCTTATTTCAAGCATGAGGAAACGCCGGAAGGGGCGCTGTTCGCGGTCGATCTGCTGAGAGCTGCGCGAGAGAGGTAGCAAGCTACGTCGCTACTACATGATTACCATCCGCATCCTATTCATCACTTTTCTAGGTGTCCATTACCTGCCACACTGAATTTCTTCTTTGGTCATGGCTTCCGAGGCTAACTTGCGTATACTTTCCGGCTTTCTCGATTACCTGCGCATCGAGAAGGGACTGGCGCGGCTTTCGATCAGCGCTTATTCGACCGACATACTTCAATTTGCCGAGTTCCTGGAAAAGCGAAAACGGCTGCTGATGACCGCGCGCCGTAGCGATGTGCGCGAATTTCTGCAGCAGCTTTTTTCGAATCAGGTCGACCCGCGCAGCGTGGGGCGGAAGCTTTCGGTGCTGCGTCATCTTTACCGCTATCTGCTTCTTGACAAGAAAATCGACCACGATCCGACGCTGAATATTGAATCGCCCCGGCAGTGGAAAGTCTTGCCGAAATCGCTGGCGCGCGACGAAGTGGAATCGACGCTGGCGTCTCCGGCTGCGCGGTTGGCGAATGGGCAGCGCAACTCGAAAGACTCGGCGCCGTTGGCGGCTCGCGACCGGGCCATGCTCGAACTGCTCTATGCGGGTGCACTGCGGGTTTCCGAATTGGTGAACGCCACGCTCGAAGACTTGAAGCTGGATGCGGGGTACATGCTGGTGCGCGGCAAGGGGGACAAGGAGCGGATTGTGCCGCTGGGCAAGCCGGCACAGGATGCGCTTTCGGAATATCTGGCGGAGGGGCGGTCCGTGCTGGCTGAAGGGAAGTTCAAAAATCCCCACCCTCTCGCAAAGAACGCGAGAAGGGTGGGGCACCCGGCTGAGACTACCAACGTTCGAAATTCGCCGATTCTGTTTATCGCGCGGGGTGGGCGCAAACTGACGCGGCAGCGAGTGTGGCAGATGGTGGGGGCAGCGTCGCTTGCGTCCGGGCGGCACGCTTCGCCGCACATGATGCGGCACTCTTGCGCGACGCACATGGTGGAAAACGGGGCGGACCTGCGAACGGTACAAACAATTCTGGGCCATGCGGATATTTCGACCACGCAGGTGTATACGCATCTGGCGCTTGATCGACTGAGGACGGTGTATCAGAAGCATCATCCGAGGGCCAAGGCGAGATAAGGCAATTGCTGATTGTCGATTTCTGATTGCTGATTGAAAATCACCGAGAGATTTCCGCCTGTGACTTTTCAATCAGAAATCAACAATCAGAAATCAACAATCAAAATGACCAAACAGCATACAGTCGTAAGTTGCGCCGTGGCCGACTTTCTCCGCCACTTGCGCGAGCGCAACGCTTCGCCGCACACGATCAAAGCGTATAGCGGCGATTTGGCAAACTTCGCTGCTTACGCGGGTTCCCGCGGATGGAAATCGATCGACCACATCGCGATTCGCGGATTTCTCTCGCAGCTCTATGAAAAGGGATTAGGAAAAACCTCCGTGGCGCGGGCGCTGGCGGCGGTGCGGTCGCTGTATCGCTGGCTGGCACGGGAGGGCGTGGTTGAACAGAATCCCGCGAAACTGGTATCGACGCCGAAGCTGGCGAAGAAACTTCCGCGTGTCCCCACTATTGAGGAGATGAACTCGGTGCTCGATGGGCAAATGCCGGAAGTGGCGGCCTTTCCCGAGCGCGACCGGCTCATGCTCGAACTGCTCTATGGGTGCGGCATCCGCAACTCCGAGCTTACCGGAATCAACCTCGACGATATTCGCCTGAGCGCGGAAGCAATCTTGATTCGCGGGAAAGGGAAAAAGGAACGGTACGTTCCGTTTGGCGATTCGGTAAGAAGCGCGCTGGCGGCATATCTTCCGGCACGACAGGCGGCTCTGACGGAAACGCGCAAGAACACGGCGGCACTGCTCATTAACCGGCGCGGCGGGCGGTTGACCACTCGCAGCGTGGGCCGCATCATCAAGGAGATTGCCGTCGCGAAGGGCCTTTCGCCGGACGTACATCCGCACACCTTGCGCCATGCTTTCGGCACGCACATGCTGGAAGAAGGCGCCGACCTGCGCGCCATTCAGGAACTGCTCGGCCACGAGCGTCTCGCCACCACGCAGCGCTACACGCAGCTTTCGATGAAGTACGTGTTGCAGGTCTACGATCAGACGCATCCCCGCGCAAAGTAGCGAGGCGTTTCGCATATTACCTCCGTAATTTGGTCGTTCTCCGGCCGTGCCTCGAAAATACTGAAGAATGGGAAAGACCTGAGGTTTCTGTGGTTGACTTCAGGTTCGGTACCTCTAGCCCCGGGAGGCACTGTGCGCAAGATCAATCCGGAACTCTGGCTACTGCTGTTTCTCGTACTGATTGCTGCGATGTTGAATTTTCTGGTTGCTTCGCAGCGGATGGCCCTGGTTTTTTATTTTCTTCCGACACTTTTTTCCGCCTATCACTTTGGACGGCGGCACGCTACGCTCACCGCGGTTGCCAGCGTAGTGTTAGTGGTTTTGCTCACATACATAAATCCGGCGATGTTTACCCGACGCGTGGAACTGCCCTTTGATGCCCGCTGGTTCGACGTTGCGCTGTGGGGTGGAGTCTTGATGATAGCCGGTTACGCCACTGGAACGCTCTACGAGCGCAACCAGAAAACCCTGCGGGAGATGGAAGACGGCTACGACGGAATGCTGATGATCCTGCAGAATTTTCTGGCCAACCAAAAACATAACGACACTCACGCTTACCGTATTTCGATGTGCGCCACCAAGATTGCAGAATCGGTCGGTTTGGACCCGGGCAGCGTCGAAGATATTCGCACAGCGGCGCTGTTGTTCAACATGAAGGAACTGGGAATCACCAACGAAGTTCTCTGCCAAGCCGCGCAAGTATCCCAGGAAGACTTGCAGCAGGCGATGCAGAGCCGCGGCAAAGCGGGGACGAAGGCCGGCGCCACGGGTGGGTCGTTGCGGCGGGCGATCCCGATTTTTCTGTCGGAGCGAGAGTTGCGGCAAACCGGCGGCAAGCCTGACGACGCTTCGTTCGAGGTGCAGGTTCTGGTGCTCGCGGAAGAGTACGAAACGCTGACTAGCGGGGAAAGAGGCGCAAAGATGTCGCCCGCGCAGGCTGGACAGGAAGTGATCAAACGCGCGGGGAGCCGCTACGATTCGCTCGTGCTGAACGGCTTCACCACTGCTTTCGGGGGGCAGGCCGCGGGCGCGCGCGCCTGAGCCGACCGCGTCACTGGGGCTGTCGCAGCCTCTCCCACATTTCAACGATTCGTGCTCTCAAGTCGGCAGTGAGTTTGTCGTAGGCAGCTTCCGACGCGCCGGACTCCGGCGGCGGAAAGATCGGCTCGCCGAAAACCATCTTCAGAGGCGTGAAGCCGCGGAATCTTTGGTTTCGGGGCCACGCCTGATAAAACCCTTCAATCGCCAACGGAACGATCGGCACCTGCAAGTGAATCGAAAGAATCGCCGCCCCTTTCTTGAAGAGTCTGGGCGTGCCATCGATCGAGCGTTCGCCCTCGGGATAGAGAACGAGAGCCATACCGTGCCGCAGTCCGAAAGCGCCGGCGCGCATGGCGGGAACTAAATTCGCGTCTGGATCGAGCACCATGACCTTGATGGAGCGTGCCAGCCGGCGCATCATCCCCTCGCCGAAAATTTCGCTGGTGCCCACGGCAAAGGCCCTCATAAAAACATCCGCTGGCAGAATGCCGGCCAGGATCAGCGGATCGAGATAGCTCTGATGGTTCGACGAGATAATGTAAGCGCCAGTCTTGGGGAGCTTGTCGAGCCCCGTCACTTTCAAATGAAAAAGGTCAAGAGCGATCACTTGCATGAGTCTCGAAACCACGTACCAGAACGTGTCAATGATTCGATTGGGATGGGCGAGCGCGAGGACGTCGGGGTCTTCGGGATCTTCGGCCAGGATCGACTTCCATCCGGCGAAAGTGACGCGCGTTCCAGGACTGCCTGCGCCGGTA